>NZ_JBSGTX010000054.1:0-2764 GCF_053607625.1 Streptomyces sp. NPDC055103 | reverse complement strand
AACGGCAAATACCGCCCGCCTTTCGGCGCCGTCGGGCCGCCCCCCGTGCCGGGGGGTGGCCGCCCTTCCGTTTGCGCCTCAGAAGGCGTTGTACGGGCCCCGGAGGGCCCGTACGGCCTCGCTAGACCAGTGCGCTGCCCGGCAGCTCGACCTTGGCGCCCAGCTCGACGAGCTTCTCCATGAAGTTCTCGTAGCCGCGGTTGATCAGCTCGATGCCGTGGACCCGGGACGTGCCCTGGGCCGCCAGCGCCGCGATCAGGTACGAGAAGCCGCCGCGCAGGTCGGGGATGACCAGGTCGGCGCCCTGGAGCTTGGTGGGGCCGCTCACGACCGCGGAGTGCAGGAAGTTGCGCTGGCCGAAGCGGCAGTCGGAGCCGCCCAGGCACTCGGGGTACAGCTGGATGTGCGCGCCCATCTGGTTCAGCGCGGACGTGAAGCCGAGGCGCGACTCGTACACCGTCTCGTGGACGATGGAGAGGCCGGAGGCCTGCGTCAGGGCCACGACCAGCGGCTGCTGCCAGTCCGTCTGGAAGCCGGGGTGCACGTCCGTCTCCAGGGCGATCGCGTTGAGCGAGCCGCCCGGGTGCCAGAAGCGGATGCCCTCGTCGTCGATCTCGAAGGCGCCACCCACCTTCCGGTACGTGTTGAGGAAGGTCATCATCGAGCGCTGCTGGGCGCCGCGCACGTAGATGTTGCCCTCGGTCGCCAGCGCCGCCGAGGCCCAGGAGGCCGCCTCGAGGCGGTCCGGGAGCGCCCGGTGGGTGTAGCCGTCGAGGCGGTCGACACCGGTGATCCGGATGGTCCGGTCGGTGTCCATGGAGATGATCGCGCCCATCTTCTGCAGTACGCAGATGAGGTCCTCGATCTCGGGCTCCACGGCCGCGTTCGACAGCTCGGTGACGCCCTCGGCGAGGACGGCGGTGAGCAGCACCTGCTCGGTCGAACCGACCGAGGGGTACGGGAGGCGGATCTTGCAACCGCGAAGGCGCTGGGGGGCCTCCAGGTACTGACCGTCGTCCCGCTTCTCGATCGTGGCGCCGAACTGGCGGAGCACGTCGAAGTGGAAGTCGATCGGCCGGCCCCCGATGTCGCAGCCGCCGAGGCCCGGGATGAAGGCGTGGCCCAGGCGGTGCAGCAGCGGGCCGCAGAAGAGGATCGGGATGCGGGACGAGCCGGCGTGCGCGTCGATGTCGGCGACGTTCGCGGACTCCACGTGCGTCGGGTCGAGGACGAGTTCGCCGGGCTCCTCGCCCGGACGGACCGTCACCCCGTGCAGCTGGAGCAGCCCGCGGACCACGCGGACGTCACGGATGTCGGGAACGTTGCGCAGTCGGCTGGGACCGCTGCCGAGCAGGGCGGCGACCATCGCCTTGGGCACGAGGTTCTTCGCGCCGCGGACGCGGATCTCGCCCTCGAGCGGGGTTCCGCCATGGACGAGCAATACATCATGGCTGTCTGTGCCGGTCATGAATCTCGCGTTCCGGTCGGGTCGGTCGGGTGGCCAGAGAAAAGGGTAAGGGGCCAGGAGACCCCGATCGGGTGTGTCGGGGGGTCTGTCAGATGTAATGAATTCGGCACAACACCCTCTGCTCCCGTGATCTTGCGGAGCGTCACCGTCCGCTTGTGCCGGTTCGTCCGCGGGGAAGGACGCGCCGCGCCCTCCTGAACTGCGAAGGCCGTCGGCTTCCCGTCACCGCCGCCCGATACGCCCGACAGCACCCGCGAACGCCGAAGATGCGGGATCATGAGTCGCATGACCGAGGTGTCCTCGCTCACAGGACGGCTGCTCGTGGCCACCCCCGCGCTGGCGGACCCGAATTTCGACCGCGCGGTCGTCCTGCTGCTCGACCACGACGACGAGGGCTCGCTCGGCGTGGTCCTCAACCGGCCCACTCCCATAACCGTCGGCGACATCCTCGCGCCCTGGGCCGGTCTCGCCGGCGAGCCCCGCGTCGTCTTCCAGGGCGGCCCCGTCTCGCTCGACGCGGCGCTCGGCGTCGCCGTGATCCCCGGCGACGAGGGCCCCCTCGGCTGGCGGAGGGTGTACGGAGCGATCGGCCTCGTCGACCTGGAGGCCCCGCCCGAGCTGCTCGGACCGGCCCTCGGCTCCCTGCGGATCTTCGCCGGATACGCCGGCTGGGGCCCCGGCCAGCTGGAGTCCGAACTGGGCGACGGAGCCTGGTACGTGGTCGAGTCGGAGCCCGGAGACGTCTCCTCACCGCGCCCCGAGGCCCTCTGGCGACAGGTCCTGCGCCGCCAGCGCGGCGAACTCGCCATGATCGCGACGTACCCCGACGACCCGTCCCTCAACTGAGGCCCACGGCTTTCAGTACCCTTGGCGGTTATGAGCACTCTCGAGCCCGAACGCGGGGCAGGTACGGGAACCCTCGTGGAGCCGACTCCGCAGGTGTCCCACGGTGACGGCGACCACGAGCGCTACGCCCATTACGTCCAGAAGGACAAGATCATGGCGAGCGCCCTCGACGGGACTCCCGTCGTGGCGCTGTGCGGAAAGGTCTGGGTACCGGGGCGCGACCCCAAGAAGTACCCGGTCTGTCCGATGTGCAAGGAGATCTACGAGTCCATGGGCGCCGGCGGTGGCGACAAGGACAAGGGCGGCAAGGACAAGTAAGCGGGGGATCCGTCAGGTCCTGACGTCGGGGACGGCCCCCCGCGGGGGGGGGTGGGGCCGCGCGGCGGGGGGGGGGGCGCCGGGGGGGGGGCGTAGGGGGGTTGGGGGCCCCCGCGGGGGGGGTTTAGGGGC
>NZ_JBSGTX010000053.1:0-65018 GCF_053607625.1 Streptomyces sp. NPDC055103 | reverse complement strand
GCACCGGAGTTCCGGTGCGGGGCCGCCTTTCGTGCGGGTGTGCGGTGCGTGCGGGCGTGCGGATCAGAAGCAGGAGATCGACGTGGTCCCGCGCACCTGCAGAGAGCTGGCCTCGTCGCGCTGGCCGACGCCGTTGCCGTCCACGAAGTCGTCCGACAGCCGGTCGTGGGTCACGTAGCTGCCGGGGTTCACGCAGAAGTCGAGGACCTGGTAGCCGGGGTGGTAGTAGTAGTGGCTCTCGTAGCCGCCGGTGCTGGAGTTGCTGGCCGACCACGAGTTGTCGTTCACGATGTGGCCGCTGGGGTAGAACGCGTCGTCCCTGAAGTCGGTGTCGCTGTTGAAGTAGTTGTGCGAGGCGGTCCCGATGCTGCCCTCGAAGAGGCAGTGGTAGCCCGCGGGGCAGTTGGGGCCGGCCGACGCGGTCGACGCGGTCGCGATGCCGCCGCCCACGAGGAGCGCGGTGGCGCCGGCGACGGCCGCGAACTTCTTGCGGAGCCCGGCCTTCAGCTGGATCGTGGACATGTCAATCTCTCCTTCTTCGTGTGATGTCGGGGAACATCCGCTCCTGAGCTCAGGAGCGGAAGGCTGTGGTGGCGAGGACCTCGTCGGCTGCCTTCTCCTGGCGGGCCGACAGCTTCTTCCAGTCCCGGCCGATGTCCGGGTGCTCGTCCAGCCGGCGCTGCTGTACGGCGGCGAGCCGCTCGTACGCCGTGGTCAGATACCCGGTCTCCGCCTTGCAGCGCAGGTCCGCCGCGGCGACGGGACTCGACCGCTGGTCCGCCTCCGTGCGCAGCGAACGCTGCACCCGTACGGGATCCTCGGCCTTGACCTTCGCCCGGTCCATGCACTCCCGCCAGCGCGCGGTCGCCGTGCGGAACGCGGGGTCCTTCTCCACGTCCTTGCGCGCCTGCTCCTGCGCCTCGAAGAGCAGGATCCGCACCTGCAGCCAGCGCATCCGGCCGTCGCCGAGCAGACGCGTCTCCGCCTCGGCGAGGCAGCCGTTGCCCGGGCGCGACACGCTCAGTCGCGCGCCCAAAGCGGTGACCCGCTTGGCCTCGTCACCGAAGAGCGCCCGCGCGTACGCGTCGGTGCTCTCGGGACTGCCGGGCCTGGGCGGCTTCTCGGTGGGCCCCGAAGGGGTGGCCGCGGGCGCCGGAGTCGTGGATTCGAGGCCGAAGGGCTGCGGGCGCTCGTCGGCCCCCGGGCTCTTGGGCGGGGGGACGGGTGCGTACCGGTAGCCCTGTTCGGCCATACAGACGATGGCGACCTTCTGCTGCGCCTCGACGGCACGCGGCTGCGGGGTGAAGAGCAGGCCGGTGACGGGGGGCAGCCGGTGCAGTGCGGTCAGCTCGGCGGGGTCCGCCGCCGGCTTCGCCGCCGTGGTGGGCGTGGGTGTCCGGCCCGTGGCCGAACCCGCGCCCGAACATCCGGCGCAGGCGGCGAGGGCCATCCCGGTGGCGAGTGCGCGAACGAGCCCCCGGGCCGCCGCGACACGCCGCCCGTCCCAACGCTTCTTCGCCGGCGTCTCGGGCATTTAGCGTTCCCCCGTTCTGTTGCTGAGTGAGCTGATCCGAAAACCGGACGGGTCAGAGTCTGCGATCACCGGGGGAGTTCCGTGAACGTCCGTGCGCTGGAACGTAATTGCCCTGGTCGGAGGGATTGAGATGCTGCGCATTCACTTCACGGGAGAAGACCTCGGGCGCATCAGGATCGCGGCGGGTCCCGACCCGATGTGGGAGATGCTCATGAGCCTGCACCGGCTCCGAAGACGGGACTCGGGCGTGCTCCTGGGCCCATGGCTGCGCCAGTCGCTACCCCGAGTGCCCACGGAGACACGGCTGTTGACGGCGCTCGCACCGCCCGTCGGATACTCGGTGGACTTCCTGACTCCGACGGTCGGCGGGGGTCTCGCCGCCCATCTGGAGGCGCTGCGTTCCACGCCCCTGAGTCAAGTGACGCGGGATCTGCGGGAGTTCGGCGTCATGAACCCCTCGCGGCGGCTGCCGGCCTGGCACCGGGAGCTGGTGGCGGGGGACCCCCCGGGGCTGGGCCGGCTGGCCGACGCGGCGCACGCGTACGTCGACGCCGTGCTCGCTCCGTTCTGGGAGCGGATCTGGGTGCAGGTGAGCCGCGACCGGGCGCGCCGCTCGGCGGTGCTCGCGGAGGGAGGCTGGGACGCGGTCCTCAGCAGGCTCCATCCGTCGGCGCGCTGGGAGTATCCAGTGCTCCGGGTGGCCTTCCCCATCGACCAGGATCTCCATCTGGACGGCCGTGGTCTGCTGCTCCAGCCGTCGTTCTTCTGTCGCTACGCCCCGACGACGTTCGCCGACCCGACCCTGCCCCCGGTCCTCGTCCACCCGATCGAACACGAGCCCCACTGGGCCATGCCGGAGGTGGGGCCCGCGGACGGACGCGCGCTCGCGGCGCTGATCGGTGCGACGCGGGCCGTCCTGCTGTCCGCGCTGGCGGACGGCGTCGCGACGACGGGCCAGCTCGCCCGCCGCGCGGGCACCACCCCGCCCAACGCCAGCCGTCACGTCGCGGCCCTGCGGGAGGCGGCGCTGGTCTCCAGCCACCGCCACCGCAACGAGACCTTGCACATGGTCACCATGCTGGGCCGCGCCCTGCTGGAGGGCCGCAACGTCTGCCTCTGTGCCTGAGTCGCCCTGTCGGTTCGGCGAGGGGAATCCACGATGACGGCCCGTACCGCCGTGTGAGAAGCTCCCCTGCTCCGTCGACCCTGACGGAGCAGGGGAGGGAGCGGGACATGTCGGTAGAACCCACGGATTACGTCACCCGGCTGCGCGAGCGGGCGAGCGATCCGGAGCTCGAGGAGGCGCTGCGACGCGACCGGGTGGCGCGGCGGGCCAAGATCGTCCTCGCCGTCGGTGCGGGGGCGTTGCTGCTCGGCGGGTTCGGGTTCTGGCTGAGCGATTCGACGGGGGAGCGGCCGCCGTACGAGCCGTACAGCCCGCAGACGCTCCGCGAGGACATCTGGCCCCTGGAATGGCCGTACACGGAGGACATGCCGTTCCGGAACTCGCCCGCGTCCGGCTGGGCGGAGGGCGCCGACGGGGTCTACGTCCCCGTGCCCATGGCGTCCGGCGGGCTCACCGCGAAGAAGATCACCGCCGTCCTCGACGACGTGAAGACCCTGCTCGTCGAGACCAACCTCGCGGAGGACACCCTGGCCGGCGGCGAGCCCACGGCGGGGCTCGCCCTGCTCGGTCCGGGCGGAGCCGACGACGCCGTACGGAAGGACCTGGTCACCCGCTTCGACCCCGAGGAGGTGTATCCGGCCGAGAGCGGCGTCCGGGTACAGGGCGCGATGACCTACCAGGTCTCGGCGGCGGGGGAGTTGGCCGTGCACGTCGACTACACCTTCGTCTACCCGCTGGTGCGGGCCGGGGAGGACCATGACGTGCTCCCCGGCGTCCCCGAGGTGGCACGGGTCGCCGTACGGCGGCAGTTCACGGTCACGCCGAAGGACGGGAAGCTCGTCGTGAGCGGCTACGCGAGCGAGGTCGCCAACCACGACTGCTCGGCGCCGAAGGACGGCTACCTCCACCCCCTCTTCGCCGAGGGCCGGTGGAAGGCGAGCCAGGCGGCCGGCGGGACCCGCGTCGCCCTGGCCGACCTGTACGACGAGCAGCGGACCCTCGCGAGCGGCCCCGGGCACTGCGTGATCCCCAGCGGGACCTGACCCCGCGGTCGTACGAGGGACCTGACCCCGTGGTCGTACGAGAGGCGTGGCGGCGGACGTTCATGGCCGGAAATCGCTTGGATTGCCGGTACGTCCTCTTGGACGTTCACCACCGCGCCCCCGTCGGGTCTTCTCGGCGTCATCCTGCCTCACTACCGTCCCCGGCGTACCACCCAATGGCTCGAAGGCGAACCATTGGCCGTCGACTGGAGGTCGGTCTTGTCATCCGAGAAGTCCCCCGAGCTGTCCCGCAGAAGGCTCCTCGCGCTGGGCGGCGGTGCCCTCGGTGTCGCCGCGGCCGGCTCGCTGCTGCCGCCGTCCCTGCAGGCCGCGATGGCCGCGGAGCCCCCGGCCGGCGGGATGGGGGCGGTGCGGCACGTGGTGGTCCTCATGCAGGAGAACCGTTCCTTCGACCACTACTTCGGCACCCTCAGGGGCGTCCGCGGATTCGGTGACCGCAACGCCATCGAACTGCCGTCCGGCAAGCCGGTGTTCGAGCAGCCCGCCGCGCTCGGCCGGACCGTGCTGCCGTTCCCGGTCCGCGGCGCCGCCGAGACGCAGCAGAAGGACCTCCAGTACATCGGCGACCTCGACCACTCCTGGAGCGGCGGCGGCAAGGCCTGGCGCGGCGGCTGGATGGACGGCTGGGTCTCGGCCAAGACCGCCGCCACCATGGCGTACTACGACCGGCGTGACATCCCCCTGCACTACGAGCTCGCCGACACCTTCACCATCTGCGACGCGTACCACTCGTCGATCCACACCTCGACGAGCCCCAACCGCAACCACCTCTGGTCCGGCTGGACCGGCTTCGAGGCCGACGGCAACCGCGCCGTCACCAACGCCGCCTACGCCGAGGGCACCCACCCCGGCTACGGCTGGCCCACCTACGCCGAGCGGCTCGAAGCCGCGGGGCGGAGCTGGAAGACGTACTCCGAGTGGGAGAACTTCACCGACAACAACATCGAGTTCTTCACCACCTTCAAGAAGATCGCCCGGAAGGCGCTCGCGCCCACCGGCGGGCACACCTTCATGGAGTCCTTCTACGCCGCCGTCCGCGACGCCGCTGCCACCGACAACACAGCCGAGCGGGCGCGGCTCCTCGGCCTCCTGGAGGAGGGCGTCGCCGGTCTCACCGAGGCCGAGCGCTCCCTCTTCGAGCGCGGCCTGCGCCGCGTCGAGAGCGGCACCCTCGCCGACGCCTTCCGTGCCGACATCGCCGCCGGCACGCTCCCCGAGGTCTCCTACCTGGTGCCCTCCGCGATCGACTCCGAGCACCCCGGCTCCTCGTCGCCGATCGCCTCCGCGAGCCTCGTCTACAAGGTGCTCGACGCCCTCGGCTCGCACCCGGACGTCTGGCGCCACACCGTCGTACTGATCAACTACGACGAGAACGACGGCTTCTTCGACCACGTGCCGCCGCCGGTCCCGCCCGCCGACAACACGGACGAGCGCTGGAAGGGCCAGCCCACCGGCCTCGGCATCCGCGTCCCGCTGCTCGTCGTCTCCCCCTGGTCGATCGGCGGCCACGTCTGCTCCGAGACCTTCGACCACACCTCCGTGATCCGCTTCCTGGAGAAGCTGACCGGCATCGACGAGCCCAACATCACGCCCTGGCGCCGGTCCGTCACCGGCGACCTCACCTCCGCCTTCGACTTCAAGCGCGGCCGCCCGCGGCCGCCCGTCGAGCAGCCCGGCCCGATCCCGCCGTTCACCGGCCGCTGGCGGCCCCAGCCCCCGGCCGTCCAGCGGATGCCCGTCCAGGAGCCCGGCGTCCGCCCGGCCCGCCCCCTGCCGTACCAGCCGGACGCCTCCGCGACCGTCGGGCCGGGGGCGGTGACCGTGGCCCTGCGCAACACCGGCAGGGCGAGCGCGCACTTCGCCCTCTATCCGTACGCGGGCGAGTTCACCGTCCCGCAGCACCGGGACGTCAGGGGGACGGGGGAGTGGACCGTCCCCGTCACGGGTGATCATTACCGCTTCACGATCACCGGCCCGAACGGCTTCCGCCGCGAGTTCGAGGGCCCCGCGGCCGGCGGCGCCGAGCTCGCCACGCGGATCGACCACCACGACCGTGACCTGCACCTCACCGTACGGAACACGGGCACGGCACCGGTTGCCTTCACCGTCCGGCCCCTCGGGTACGTGGACCCCGAAGACCTCGGCGACCTGGCCGACTGGACCCGCACGGTCACGGTGAAGCCCGGGAAGACCCGTACGGTCGTGCACTCGGCCGCAGACGCGCACGGCTGGTACGACGTCGAGGTCATCGCGCCCGGTGGCTTCCGCCGCCGCCTCATGGGCCACATCGAGAACGGGCGCCCCAGCGTCTCCGGGTGACTCCCCTCCGTGTGCGGGGTTCGGGACCTCGGTCCCGAACCCGCGCACCCGGCTGTGAGCATCGCCACGAAAGGGGCAAACGATCATTTTTGGCTGCGAGAGTGGGCGCAACCAGGTCATGCGTTCTTCTCGGGCCGCTCCCGTGCAAGATCCACGAACCACCAGGGAGCACGTCCTTTGGCAGCCATCGCACGATGGTGCATCCGGCACCGTCTCGTCGTCGTTCTCCTCTGGCTCCTCGCCCTCGGCGGAGTCGGCACCGGTGCGGTCCTCGCCGGCAACGCGTACTCCAACGACTACGAGGTCCCCGGCACCGAGTCCGGCCGGGCCACCGCCCTCCTCGACCGCGGCTTCCAGGGCCTCGGCGGCGACAGTGACACCATCGTCTGGCACACCGAGCAGGGCAGCGTCCGCGCCGACGCCGTCGAGCAGCGCATGACCGCGATGCTCGACGAGGTCGCCGAGCTCCCCGGGATCGCGGCCGTGACCTCGCCCTACGGGAACGCCGCGGCCACCGCGGACGCCGTGGGACAGATCAGCGAGGACGGCCGCACCGCCTACGCCACCGTCACCTTCGACGCGCAGGCCGACGACATCCCCGAGGCCCGGGCCCAGGCCCTCGTCGACACCGCGAAGGCGGCCGAGGCGCCGGGCGAAGGCCTCCCGGACGGCCTCCAGGTCGAGCTGGGCGGCACCGCAGTCGCCCTCACCGAGGCCCCCGGCGGCCACATCGCCGAGGTCGTCGGCGTCGCCGTCGCGGCCGTCGTCCTCTTCCTCGCCTTCGGCTCCCTCGCCGCCTCCGTGCTCCCCATCGCGACCGCGCTGGTCAGCGTCGGCATCGCGTACTCCGGGATCGTCCTCCTCGGCCACCTGATGACCGTCGCCGACTTCGCGCCCATGCTCGGCATGCTCGTCGGCCTCGGCGTGGGCATCGACTACGCGCTCTTCATCGTCACGCGGCACCGGAAGGGCCTCAAACGCGGCCTCCCCGTCCCCGAGGCCGCGCGGATCGCCGTCGCCACCACCGGCCGTGCCGTCGTCTTCGCCGGGGCCACCGTCTGCATCGCACTCCTCGGCATGCTGATCCTGCGGCTCAGCTTCCTCAACGGCGTCGCCATCGCCGCCTCCCTCACCGTCGTCCTCACGGTCGCCGCCTCCGTCACCCTGCTGCCCGCGCTGCTCTCCCTCATCGGCATGCGCGCCCTGTCCCGGCGCGAACGGCGGGCCCTCGCCGAGCACGGACCGCAGCTCGAACTCCCCACCGGCTTCGCCGCCCGCTGGTCCGCCTTCGTCGAGCGTCACCCGAAGCTCCTCGGGGCCGTCGCCGCCGTCGTCATGACCGTCCTGGCGCTGCCCACCCTCTCGCTCCACCTCGGCACCTCCGACCAGGGCAACGGTCCGGCCACCTCGACCACCCGCCAGGCGTACGACCTGATCGCCGAGGGCTTCGGGCCGGGCGTCAACGGTCCCCTCACCCTGGTCACCGGTCTCGACGGCGCCGACGACCGGGTCGCCCTCGACCAGCTGCCGACCGAGCTCTCCGCCACCCGCGGGGTCGCGTCCGTCTCCCCGGTCACGTACAACAGCTCAGGCGACACCGCCGTCCTCACCGTCGTCCCCGACTCCTCGCCCCAGTCCAAGGCGACCAGCGACCTCGTCGACCGGATCCGTCAGGACGTCCTTCCGAAGGCCGAGGCCGGCACCTCCCTGGACGTCCATGTCGGCGGCGTCACCGCCTCCTACGACGACTTCGCCGAGATCATCGTCGGCAAGCTGCCGCTCTTCGTCGGCGTCGTCATCGCGCTCGGCTGTCTGCTGCTCCTGCTCGCCTTCCGCTCGATCGGCATCCCGCTCAAGGCCGCCGCCATGAACGTCGCGGCCGTCGCCGCCGCCTTCGGCGTCGTCGTGGCGATCTTCCAGTGGGGCTGGGGGAGCGAGCTCCTCGGCCTCGGCAGCGCCGGACCGATCGAACCCTTCCTCCCCGTGATCATGGTCTCCGTCCTCTTCGGGCTCTCCATGGACTACCAGGTCTTCCTGGTCAGCCGGATGTACGAGGAGTGGCTGGAGACCGGCGACAACCGGCGGGCGGTCCGGGTCGGCCTCGCCGAGACCAGCCGGGTGATCAACTCCGCCGCCGTCATCATGATCGCGGTATTCCTCGCCTTCGTCCTCTCCGGCGACCGGGTCATCGCGATGTTCGGCATCGGGCTCGCCGCGGCCGTCGCCCTCGACGCCTTCGTCCTGCGCACCCTGCTCGTCCCCGCCCTCATGCACCTGCTCGGCGGGGCGAACTGGTGGCTCCCGAAGCGGCTCGACCGGATCCTGCCGCGGATCAGCATCGAGCCGCCCGAGTGCCGGGCCGCGGCGGACGCCCGTGCGTCGATACCGGGGCAGCGCGTGACGGTGGCGACGGCAGGGGAGAAGGACGATGTGCGCGCCTGAGCGGCGCGCGGCCGAGGACGCCGCTGAGAGCGCCGCCGAGAGCGCCGCCGAGAACGCCGTCAGGACCGCGGCGAAGGCGTCTTAAGGCAGTTCTCATGTGGGCCGCCTAGCGTGCGCCGCATGGACATCACGAAGACCGACGAGAAGACCGAAGAGACGGCCGCGGAGCCGAAGACCGAGGCCGCCCCGGAGGTCGAGTCGGCCGCGGAGGCCACCGCCGAGGCCACCGCCGAGCCCGTCGACGCGGACGCCGCCGACGAGCTGGACGAGCTGGATGACGACGAGCCGGCCGACGAGCTCCTGGCGGAGGTCCCCGCGGGCACCGGCGTCGGCGCCGGCGGCGCTGCCGTGGTTTCCGCCGCCCTCGGCGCCGTCGCCCTGACCGGCACCTGGACCGGCAAGGTCGTCTCCGAGCGCGAGACGCTCATCGGGCAGATCAACTCCCAGTCCGCCGCCCCGGCCCAGCAGATCTCCGAGATCTACGGCGACGCCTGGCACAGCACCGCCCTGGTCAACGGCGTCTTCGCGCTGCTCGCGCTCGTCACCGCCGTCCTCGTCCTGGTCCTCGCCCGCCCCGAGCGCCCCGTCTGGGTCCGCGCGGTGGCCCTCGGCGGCGCCGTCCTGGGCGGCCTCGGGCTGCTCCTGTCGGTCGGCACCTACTTCGACCTGTTCCTCAGCCTGCCCACCACCGGCTCCTGAGGGGCGTACCCACCCCGTCTAAGGACCCCCTGAGGTCCGCCTAAGGCCCCCCGTACGCCGAACATGCGGCACTCGCCCGATGTGACCGCACCCCCTGGGAACCGAGAGTAGAGGCATCGCAAGGAGCGATACCGAAACCCGAAGCCACCAGGGAGCACCCGATGTTCGAGTACGAACTCCACCGCATGAACCACGCCCAGCTCGTCCGTGAGGCCGCCGCCCGGCGACTCACCCACGAGGCCGCCGAGTCCACCGGTGCGGCCCGGGGTCTGCGTCGCTTCGGCCGCCGCACAGGGGGCCATGACACGGAGGGGCCGGTGAGCGGCGCCGGACGCGGTCACTTCGTCCGGGCCGCGTGACCCCCGTATGAGCGACCGTGCGGATGGTTGTGCGATGCTCGGCGCCGTGGAGACCAGGTCAGTCAGCCCCGTCTTCGTCGGCCGCGCCGGCGAACTCACCGCCCTCACCGAGGCGCTCTCCCGCGCGACCGCGGGAGAGCCCCAGGCCCTGCTCGTGGGCGGTGAGGCGGGGGTCGGCAAGACCCGGCTCATCGAGGAGTTCCTCGACACGGCCTGCGACCGCGGCGCCGTCGTCGCCGTCGGCGGCTGTGTGGAGCTCGGCGCCGACGGTCTGCCCTTCGCGCCCTTCGCCACCGCCCTGCGCTCGCTGCGCCGCAAGCTGCCCGACGAACTGACCGCCGCCGCCGACGGCCAGGAGGGCGAGCTCGCCCGACTGCTGCCCGAGCTGGGCGACCCCGGCAGCCACGAGTCCTCCGAAGAGGACTCCACCGCCCGCCTCTTCGAACTCACCGTACGGCTCCTGGAGCGGCTCGCCGCCGACCGTACGGTCGTGCTCGTCCTGGAGGACCTGCACTGGGCCGACACCTCCACCCGGCACCTCCTCACCTACCTCCTCCGCACCCTCCGCCGCGGCCGCATCGTGGTCGTCGCCAGCTACCGCGCCGACGACATCCACCGCCGCCACCCCCTGCGCCCCCTCCTCGCCGAACTCGACCGGCTCCGCACCATCCGCCGCATCGAGCTCTCCCGCTTCACCCGCACCGAGGTGCACCGCCAGCTCACCGGCATCCTCGCCGCCGAACCCGCCCCCGGGCTCGTCGAGGAGGTCTTCGAACGCTCCGACGGCAACGCCTTCTTCGTCGAGGAGCTCGTCGTCTCCCACGAGGCCGGCTGCGCCCCCGGCCAGCTCAGCGACTCCCTGCGCGACCTCCTGCTCGTCCGGGTCGAGACGCTCCCCGAGGACGCCCAGCGGGTCGCCAGGATCGTCGCCGAGGGCGGCTCCACCGTCGAGTACGGTCTGCTCGCCGCCGTCGCCCGGCTCACCGAGGACGAGCTCATCGAGGCGTTGCGGGCCTGCGTCGGCGCCAACATCCTGCTCGCCGTCCCCGACGGCGACGGCTACCGCTTCCGTCACTCCCTCGTCCGCGAGGCCGTCAGCGACGACCTGCTCCCCGGCGAACGCTCCCGCCTCAACCGCCGCTACGCCGAGGCCCTGGAGAGCGACCCGGCGCTTGTCCGGCCCGGCGAGCGGGCCCCCCGGCTCGCCACGTACTGGTACCACGCGCACGACCCGGCCAAGGCCCTGCCGGCCGTCCTCCGTGCCTCCGTCGCCACCCGCAAGCGCCACGCCTACGCCGAGCAGCTCCGCCTCCTGGAGCGCGCCATGGAGCTCTGGGACGAGGTTCCCGCCGAGATCCGCCGCGAGCTCCGGCCCATGGACTACGCCGAGGCCTACCCTCCGTGCGGCTGCGACCCCGAGACCACCCCGCTCAGCTACCTCGACCTCCTCGCCGAGGCCGCCGTCGCCGCCCGGCTCAGCGGCGAACACGAACGCGCCCTGAAGATCGGCCGGATGGCTCTCCGCCTCCTCGACGGCGAGGACGCGCACGATCCCCTGCGCGCCGCCTGGTTCTGGACCGAGAGGGCCCGCCTCCAGTCCAACCTCGGCCGCGGCGACGGCTGGGAGGAGATCGCCCGCGCCCAGGAGCTGGTCAAGGGCCTCCCGCCGTCCGCCGTCCACGCCGTGGTCCTCGTCGGCGCCGCCGGCTGGGGCATGCTCCGCAACCCCGGCCCGGAGGCCCTCACCGCCGCCGAACGCGCCGTCGAGTACGCCCGGCACGTCAAGGCCGAGTCGATCGAACTCAACGCCCGCCTCACCCTCGGCACCATCATGACCGCCGCCGGGGACGTCGAGGCCGGTCTCGCCGAGATGCACGAGGTACGCGAACGGACCACGGCCCTCGGCCAGTTCAGCGAGGCCGCGCGCGCCCACATCAACATCTCCTCCGCCCTGGAGGCCCTCGGCCGCTCCCGCGAGGCCGTCGAGACCGCCGACGCCGGCATCCGTCTCGCCCGCTCCTACGGGCTCGTCGGCAGCATCGGCTGGATCGAGGCCAACCGCGTCGAGTCCCTTCTCTCCCTGGGCCACTGGGACGAGGCACGCGAGGCCGCCGAGCGGCTCCAGAGCTCGGCCTCCGGCAGCAAGCCCCGGGGCTCGGCCTCCCTCCGCCTCGCCCAGCTCGCCGCGGCGCGGGGCGAGCTCGACGCGGCCACCCGCCACCTCGCCGACGCCCGCGCCGTCTACGGCACCCGCGACCCGATCCCGCAGTACACCCTGCCCATGGCCCAGGTCGCGATCGCCGTGGCCGCCGCCGAGGGCCGCGTCCAGGACGTCCGGGCCCAGCTCGCCGCCGCCGCGGAGGCCGGATTCCCGCCCGGCACCCACCGCTACGGCTGGCCGCTCGTCCTCACCGCGGCCGCCGCCGAGGCCGACAGCCGGGGACTGCCCGCCGCCGCCGAGGGCCGCACCGAGGCGATCGCCCTGATCCGCCGCTGCGTCCGCGCCCTCGCCGCCCCCGCCCCGATCTGGGCCGCCCACTCCCTCCAGGTCTCCCAGGAACTGGCCCGCGCCGAGGACCGCGAGTCCGCCACCCGCTGGGCCGAGGCCGTCGCCGCCTACGAACCGCTGGACCGCCCCGCCCCACTGGCCCGCGCCCGCCACCGCCTCGCCGACGCCCTCCTCGTCGAAGGCGGCCACCGGGAGGAGGCCACGGCCCTGCTCCGCGAGGCCCACGCCACCGCCGTCCGCCTCGGGGCCCGCCCGCTCCGCGAGGACGTGGAACTCCTCGCCGCCCGGGCCCGCCTCTCCCTGGCCCCGGAGAAGCCCGCCCCGGCTGCCGCCGAGCCCGGCGACGACAGCTTCGGCCTGACCCCGCGCGAACAGGACGTCCTGCGCCTGGTCGCCGCCGGCCGCACCAACCGGCAGATCGCCGAGGCGCTCTTCATCTCACCGAAGACGGCGAGCGTCCACGTCTCCAACATCCTCGCCAAGCTCGGCGTCGCCGGCCGCGGCGAGGCCGCCGCCCTCGCCCACCGCCTCCACCTCCTCGACACGACCCTCTGACCCCGGGCGGGGGATCCGTATCGTCACGCGTCCCGACCGCAGGTCTATCGGGCCGCGCGCCGGGTCGGCGTCGCCCGGGTCCTCCCTGGTCAGGGCCTGTCTGCGGCGCTCCTCCTCGGCGTGCCTGCGCCCCGGTGCGAAGAACTCGTCCAGTCCGCCGAACACGGTCACCGCCTCCTCTACGTCACCTCCAGCCGGAGGATCCTGTCGTCGCCGTCCTCGGGCGTGCCCCGGGCGTCGGTCTCGCTGGTCACGAGCCACAGCCGGCCGTCACCGCCCGCGAGGACCGTGCGCAGCCGTCCGTACGTACCCTTCAGGAACGCCTCGGGCTCCCCGGACCGTTCCGCTCCGGAGAGCGGTACGCGCCACAGCCGCTCTCCCCTGAGCCCGGCCATCCAGATCGCGCCCCGCGCGTACGCGATGCCGCTGGGGGAGGCCTCCGAGGGCGACCACTGGGCCACGGGGTCCACGAAGCCGGCCTTCCCGGCCCGCCCCTCGACCTCCGGCCAGCCGTAGTTGCGCCCCGGTCCGATCAGGTTCAGCTCGTCCCAGGTGTCCTGCCCGAACTCGGCCGCCCACAGCCGCCCCTCCGCGTCCCAGGCGATCCCCTGCACGTTCCGGTGCCCGTACGAGTAGACCAACGAGCCGGGGAAGGGGTTGCCGGGCGCCGGGCGGCCCTCGGGTGTCATCCGCAGGATCTTCCCGCCGAGCGAGGCCCGGTCCTGGGCGAGCCCCGTCTGGCCCGTCTCGCCCGTGCCCGCGTACAGCATCCCGTCGGGCCCGAACGCGATCCGCCCGCCGTTGTGCACGAATCCCTTCGGGATGCCGGTGAGCACCGGCTGCGGCGCCCCGAGCCGGTCGCCGTCCCCGCCTCCGTACCGCATGCGCACGATCCGGTTGTCGTGCGCGGCCGTCAGGTACGCGTACACCCAGCCGTCGCGGACCGCGACCCCGAGGAGGCCGCCCTCGCCGGCCCGGACGACCCCGGGCACCTCGCCGAGCGGGGTCTTCGCGCCGGTCCTCCCGTCGATCCGGGTGATCGTCCCCTCGTCCCGCGAGGAGACGAGCAGGTCGCCGCCGGGCAGCTCCGCGAGCCCCCAGGGCGACGCCAGCTCCTCGGTGAGGGTGCCCGCCACGGTGACCCGGCCGTCGCGCATGGGGGCCGGGGCCGAGGCGGGGGCGGAGGCCGATGCTGTCGCCGGAGCCGTACGGGAGGGCTCACCGCCCCCGTCGCCCCCGCCCGACGAGCACCCCGCCACGAGCAGGAGCGCGGCGGTGCCCCACAGGGCCTTCAGCACAGCAGGACGGCTCATGGTCCGGTCCCCTTCGACGAGTCGAGTGGCTTCCCCACACCTTTGATACACCGCCCGACCCGATCGGGTTCCCGCCCCGCCGACGCCCGATTCCGATCGGCGTTCAGTCCCACGACCCCCGGGGCGCCGGCAGCGCCGCGATCTCCGCGAGGTCCCCGGCCGTCAGCCGCAGGTCCGCCGCCCGCGCGTTCTCCCCGACCCACCGCTCCCGCTTGGCCCCCGGCACCGGCACGACGTGCGACCCGCGGCCGAGCACCCACGCCAGCGCCACCTGCGCCGGGGTGACCTCGGCGCCGTGCCGCGCGGCGACCCGCCGCAGACCCGCCACCAGCGGCTGGTTCGCCGCCATCATCTCGGCCGTGAACCGCGGGTGCCGGGCCCGCGGATCGTCCGGCTCGAAGCCGCCGCCCGGCGTCAGCGTCCCGGTGAGGAAACCGTTCCCCAGCGGCATCGCCGCCAGGAAGCCCACCCCGCGGGCCGCGCACCACGGCAGCAGCCGGACCAGCGCCTCCTGCGACCACACCGACAGCTCTGCCTCGACCGCCGCCACCGGGAAGACCTGCTGGATCCGCTCCAGCTGGCGGATCGTTCCCTCATAGCCGTCACGGGCGGTCCCGATCGCGCCCCTGCGGGCCGACCTGGCGCCGACCGCGCACAGCCCGAGGGCCCTCACCTTGCCCGCCGACACCAGCTCCGCCATCGCGCCCCAGGTCTCCTCGACCGGCACCTCGGGGTCCGCGCGATGCAGCTGGTAGAGGTCGATCACATCCGTCTGGAGCCGCCGCAGCGAGGCGTCGCAGGCCCGACGCACGTACCCCGGCCTGCCGTTGGCGACCACGTGCCGCCGCCCGCCGCCGTCGCCGACGAGCAGCCCGCACTTCGTCGAGACGAAGGCCTCCGCCCGCCGCTCCTTCAACACCCGCCCCAGCAAAAGCTCGTTGGTGAACGGCCCGTACATGTCGGCGGTGTCGAGCAGGCTCATCCCGGCGTCAAGTGCCGTGTGCACGGTCCGCAGCGAGCGGTCCCCCCGTTGTTGCGAACGGCTGTACGCCCAGTTCATCGGCATGCACCCCAGGCCGATCGCACCCACGTCGAGCGCCGTCGCCCCGATAGTCCTGCGCTCCACCTGCCGGTACCCCTCCCTGTGCCGTCCCCCAAAGTAACCAATGGCGCGCGGGATTCTTCGCATAGCCTCCCGGTCATGACATTCGAAGACAGCACCGCAGACGTGTGGCTTCCGGTTCCCGCGGGCGAGATCGAAGGACTCCCCGTGCCGGGCGATTCGGGCCTGAACTACCGCTTCTGGGACGGCGGACCGGACTTCCCCGCCGATCCCGCGCGCTGCGCCTTCTACGTCGTCCCGTACATGAAGGGATCGGAGATCGCCGTACGGCCGCTGGCGGAGATGACCTCCCTCCGGGCCGTGCAGACCCTCTCCGCGGGCATCGACCACGTCACGCCCGGCATCCCCTCGCTGGGCCCCGGGGTCGCCCTCTGCAACGCGAAGGGCGTGCACGAGGCCAGCACCGCCGAGCTCACGCTCGCGCTGATCCTGGCCTCACTGCGCGGCATTCCCGGGTTCGTCCGCGGCCAGGACGCCGAGGAGTGGCGGGCCGGCTTCTACCCGGCGCTCGCCGACAAGTCCGTGCTGATCGTGGGGTACGGGTCGATCGGCGCCGCCATCGAGGACCGGCTCGCGCCGTTCGAGTGCGCGCGGGTGGCGCGCGTCGCACGCTCCGCGCGTACCACCGAGCGCGGCCCGGTCCACGCCCTCGCGGAGCTGCCCGCGCTGCTTCCGGAGGCCGACGTGGTCGTGCTGTCCACTCCGCTCACGCCCGCGACCCACCACCTCGCCGACGCCGGCTTCCTGGCCAGGATGAAGGACGGGGCGCTGCTCGTGAACGTCGCCCGCGGGCCGGTCGTGGACACGGCCGCGCTGCTCAAGGAGGTCGAGAGCGGACGGATCACGGCGGCGCTCGACGTCACCGACCCGGAACCGCTGCCGGCCGGGCATCCTTTGTGGCACGCTCCCGGTGTCCTGATCAGTCCCCATGTGGGCGGTTCCACTTCGGCGTTCATGCCGCGCGCGAAGCGGCTGATCGCCGGGCAGCTGCGGCGGTTCGCGGCGGGGGAGGAGCTGGCGAACGTCCTCCTCACCACCGGCTGAGCCCCAGGGCCCGGCCGGCCGGGACGGGCGCCGCGCGCCCCCGACGCGCGCCGCTCACAAGCCCCAGGTAGTCACGGAGAGTACAGCAACCCTGTCCCTGAGTGACGGTCCTGGTGTATCGTCCCGGAGCGGGGGACTGCGTCGATGACGGGCTGACGCTGGGGAGCGAAGTGACGGGTCATCAGATTTCGAGGGGGGCGACGGGTGAAGCACGGCCGGAGGACCGACGATCCGACGCGGCGGCGACGCCGCCGGCCGGCCTCCCGCGCCTCTCTGCCGGTCTCGCGCGTTCGGTGCCGGACCAGGCCACGCCGTTCCGAGCGCCACGCGCCGCCGGACCGCACGACTGCGACGGGCACGCCCCCGGAGGTGCCGAGGAGCCGCCCGCGCGTCCGCACGAGCCGGCCGGGTGCGGTGGCGCGACGCCGGAGGGACCGGTGAGCGCGCCCGGAGCGGTCATCGCGCGCCGCCCCGTCGCCGGCGACGCCGGGCGCCCCGACCGCGACCGCTCCGGAATCGGCTCTGTCCTCGCCCAGATCGCCCTGGGGCTCATCTGCGCGGGGTACACGACCGGCGCGTCCCTCGGCTGGGGGTCGCCAGAACTCGCGCTCTTCATGGGTGACTTCGGACTCAGCGCCGCCGCGTTCACCGCCGCGGTCTCCTGCTTCCTCTACGCCCGCGCCCACCGCGGCAGCGACCGCCCCGCGTGGCTGCTCTTCGCCTTCTCCTCCTTCATGGCCGCCGCGGGGAACGCGGTGTGGGGGTGGTACGAGGTCGTCCTGCGGACGCAGGTCCCCGACTCCTCCGTGGCCGACCTCTTCTTCTTACTCTTCGCCCCGCCCGCCGTCGTCGGACTCCTCGTCCTGGCCAAGAAGCCCGTCACCCGGGCCGGCTGGGTCTGCCTCGGTCTCGACGCCTGGCTCATCGGCGGCTCCCTGCTCACGCTCTCCTGGAGCCTCGCCCTCGCCCGTACCGCGCACTTCGACGGCGAGTCCGTCGCCCAGGCCGCTCTGTCGCTCGCCTACCCGCTGCTCGACATCGTCCTCGTCAGCATGGTCCTGGCCCTGCACTTCCGGCGCTCCCAGGCGAACCGCTCGGCGACCAACACCGCGATCGCCGCGCTCGCCCTGACCGTCCTGTGCGACGCCCTGTTCACCTCGCCGCTGCTCCGCGAGAACTACGCGTCCGGACAGCTCCTCGACGCCGGCTGGTTCGCGGGCTCCCTCCTCCTGGCGTACGCGCCCTGGGGGGTGCGACGCCTGCCCGACAGCACCGCCGCCGACCGTGGTCCGTGGCTGCACAGCCGTCCGGTCGCGGGCTCGCTCGCCGCCCTCACGCCGTACCTCGCCGCCGCCGTCTGCACCCTCGGCATCCTGTACAACGTCGTCGAGGGCCGCAGGGTCGACCGGGTCGTCGTCCTCACCGGCTGCGCGGTCGTGCTCGCCCTCGTCGTGCGGCAGGGCATCATGCTCCTCGACAACATCGCGCTGACCCATGAACTGGCCCAGAAGGAGAACCACTTCCGGTCCCTCGTGCAGGGCTCGAGCGACGTCATCATGATCGCCGCGCCGACCGGGATACTCCGCTACGTCAGCCCGGCCGCCGCCGGTGTGTACGGCCGCGAGGCCGAGGACCTCATCGGCTCCGAGCTCGCCTCCCTCATCCACCCCGAGGACCTCGGCGCCGTCGTCCACGAGGTGCGCCGGTTCCTCGCGGCCTCGCCCGCGGAGGAGCCCACCACCCGGATCGAGTGCCGCTTCCGTTCGGGCCGCGGCGACTGGCTCAACGTCGAGTCGACCGTCAACCGCCACCAGGGCGGCCTCATCTTCAACAGCCGGGACGTGACCGAACGGGTCCGCCTCCAGGCCCAGTTGCAGCACAACGCCGAGCACGACCCGCTCACCGACCTGCCCAACCGGGCGCTGTTCACCCGGCGGGTCCGACAGGCGCTCGGCGGCCGCAGGTCCTCCGACCCCGGCACCGCTGTGCTCTTCATCGACCTCGACGGCTTCAAGGGGGTCAACGACCGCCTCGGCCACCAGGCCGGCGACGACCTCCTCGTCCAGGCCGCCCGCCGCCTCCAGGAGTCCGTCCGGGCCGGCGACACCGCCGCCCGGCTCGGCGGCGACGAGTTCGCCGCCCTCATCCTCGGCGACGGGGGCCGTGAGCAGGCCGCCCGCGAGACCCAGGTCCAGGAGATCGCCGACCGGCTCCGGCTCACCCTCTCCCGGCCGTACCGCGTCGACGGCGGCAACGAGGTGCGGGTCGCCGCCTCCATCGGTGTCGCCTTCGCCGAGCCCGGCATGGAGGCCGGCGACCTCCTGCGCAACGCCGACCTCGCGATGTACCGCGCCAAGGCCGCCGGCAAGGACCGCGTCGAGCTGTACGCCCCGCAGATGCAGGCCGAGGTCGTACGGCGGACCGAGCTGGCCGCCCGGCTGCGCACCGCCCTCCACGACGGCGAGTTCGCCCTGCTGCACCAGCCGGTCGTCGACCTCGCCACGGGCCGGATCTCCGCCGTCAGCGCCCAGGCGCGCTGGCGCTCGACCCAGGGCATCCTCTTCACCCCCGCCGAATACCTCCGCGTCACCGACGACGGCGAGCGCACCGCCGAGCTCGGCCGCTGGCTCCTCGAAGAGGCGGTGGAGCAGGCCGCCGAGCGGGCGGGAATCGGCCACCGCGCGCCCGTGTCCATCCGGCTCTCCGCCCACCGCCTCCTCGACCGCTCGCTCCCGCTCGGCTCGGTCGAGTCGCTGCTCACCCGGCACGGGCTGCCGTCCGGCTCGCTGATCATCGAGCTCGCCGACAGCGACCCCCGGACCTCTCTCGACGAACTCGAACAGCGCCTCGTGACCCTGCGCCGTCTCGGGGTGCGGATCGCCCTCGACGGATTCGGCAGCGGACATGTCGCGATCGACGCCCTCCGGCGGCTTCCCGTCGACATACTGAAGCTGGACCGAGGGCTCGTCGAGGGCGTGGTCGAGTCCGCCCGGCTCCGGAAGATCACCCGAGGGGTGCTCCGTATCGCCGGCGAGCTCGGGATGCAGACCGTCGCCGAGGGCGTCGACGTACCGGAGCAGGTGCTCGCGCTGCGCGCCATGGGCTGCAGTCACGCCCAGGGCATGGCCTTCTCGGGCCCGCTCGACGAGTACCGCCTGCGCAGGGCCCTCGTACGGGACGAGTACCCGCTCCCCGGAGGGGTCCCCGTACGGGCCGGAAACCGTCCCCCATTCTGCTCACATTCTGAGACGCCCGTCCCACCCACTTGACAGTGGCGAGGTGGGAGAGGGAGGGTCAATGCCATGCGCACCCGAATTCTCGTACTTGGAAAGCGCGTCGGCTGAAGCGCGGCCCTCACAGGCCCGCTGAGAAAGCACCCGACGCGCTCCCCTCGCTTGCCTCACGGCACGAGGGGTTTTTTGTTGCACTGGATCACCCCCAGGGCGACGTAAACCCTCGCAAAACGCCTCGCAAACACCCTCTGCTTCGAGAAGAGATGCTGATGACCGACCAGGCCACCGGGCACCATCCGCAGCCGCGGCCCCGCGGCGGCGCGCAGCCCGCCACGACCGTCGAGCACGTCACGGGCGCGCAGGCCCTCATCCGTTCTCTCGAGGAAGTCGGCGCCGACACCGTCTTCGGCATTCCGGGCGGCTGTATCCTCCCGGCCTACGACCCGATGATGGACTCGGAGAAGGTCCGCCACATCCTGGTCCGGCACGAGCAGGGCGCGGGCCACGCCGCCACCGGCTACGCGCAGGCCACCGGCAAGGTCGGCGTCTGCATGGCGACCTCCGGCCCCGGCGCGACCAACCTCGTCACCCCGATCGCCGACGCGCACATGGACTCCGTCCCGCTCGTCGCGATCACCGGCCAGGTCGCCTCCAAGGCCATCGGCACGGACGCCTTCCAGGAGGCGGACATCTGCGGCATCACGATGCCGATCACCAAGCACAACTTCCTGGTCACCAAGGCCGAGGACATCCCGCGGACGATCGCCGAGGCCTTCCACATCGCCTCCACCGGCCGCCCCGGCCCGGTCCTGGTCGACATCGCGAAGGACGCCCTCCAGGCGAAGACCACCTTCAGCTGGCCGCCGCAGACCGACCTGCCCGGCTACCGCCCGGTGACCAAGCCGCACGCCAAGCAGATCCGCGAGGCCGCGAAGCTGATCTCCGCCGCCAAGCGGCCCGTCCTGTACGTCGGCGGCGGCGTCATCAAGGCCGGCGCCACCGCCGAGCTGAAGATCCTCGCCGAGCTCACCGGCGCCCCGGTCACCACCACCCTGATGGCCCTCGGCGCCTTCCCCGACAGCCACCCGCAGCACGTCGGCATGCCCGGCATGCACGGCGCGGTCACCGCCGTCACCGCGCTCCAGAAGGCCGACCTGATCGTCGCCCTGGGCGCCCGCTTCGACGACCGCGTCACCGGCAAGCTCGACAGCTTCGCCCCGTACGCCAAGATCGTCCACGCGGACATCGACCCGGCCGAGATCGGCAAGAACCGCGCCGCCGACGTCCCGATCGTCGGTGACGCCCGCGAGGTCATCGCCGACCTGGTCCAGGCCGTCCAGGCCGAGCACAGCGAGGGCAACAAGGGCGACTACACCGCCTGGTGGAGCGACCTGAGCCGCTGGCGCGAGACCTACCCGCTCGGCTACGACCTGCCGGAGGACGGCAGCCTCTCGCCGCAGCAGGTCATCCAGCGCATCGGCGCGCTCGCCCCCGAGGGCACGATCTTCACGGCCGGCGTCGGCCAGCACCAGATGTGGGCCGCCCACTTCATCGACTACGAGCGGCCGGCCACCTGGCTGAACTCCGGCGGCCTCGGGACGATGGGGTACGCGGTCCCCGCCGCCATGGGCGCCAAGGCCGGCATGCCGGACCGCACGGTCTGGGCGGTCGACGGCGACGGCTGCTTCCAGATGACCAATCAGGAGCTCACCACCTGCGCGCTGAACAACATCCCGATCAAGGTCGCCATCATCAACAACGGCGCCCTCGGCATGGTCCGTCAGTGGCAGACGCTGTTCTA
This sequence comes from Streptomyces sp. NPDC055103, assembly GCF_053607625.1. Taxonomy (NCBI): domain Bacteria; kingdom Bacillati; phylum Actinomycetota; class Actinomycetes; order Kitasatosporales; family Streptomycetaceae; genus Streptomyces; species Streptomyces sp. NPDC055103. The sequence goes on along the minus strand of NZ_JBSGTX010000053.1, from coordinate 43,897 downwards.
CAACCAGCGCTACTCCAACACGGTCCTGCACTCGGGCCCGGACGACGTCCAGGCGAACAAGGGCACCCGCGTCCCCGACTTCGTGAAGCTCTCCGAGGCCATGGGCTGTGTCGCCCTGCGCTGTGAGGACCCGGCCGACCTGGACAAGGTCATCGCCGAGGCGAACGCCATCAACGACCGTCCGGTCGTCATCGACTTCATCGTCCACGAGGACGCCCAGGTCTGGCCGATGGTCGCCGCGGGAACCTCGAACGACGAGGTCATGGCCGCGCGGGGCGTGCGCCCCGACTTCGGCGACGGCGAAGACGACTGACAGCGAAGAGCGAAAAGGAAGAGACCCAGACATGTCCACCAAGCACACGCTCTCCGTTCTCGTCGAGAACACGCCCGGCATCCTCGCCCGGATCGCCGCGCTCTTCTCCCGCCGCGGCTTCAACATCGACTCGCTCGCCGTCGGTGTCACCGAGCACCCCGACATCTCCCGCATCACCATCGTGGTCAATGTCGAGGGCCTGCCCCTGGAGCAGGTGACCAAGCAGCTCAACAAGCTGGTCAACGTCCTGAAGATCGTCGAACTCGAGCCCAGCGCCGCGATCCAGCGCGAGCTCGTCCTGGTGAAGGTCCGCGCCGACAACGAGACCCGCTCCCAGATCGTCGAGATCGTGCAGCTGTTCCGCGCCAAGACCGTGGACGTCTCGCCCGAGGCGGTCACCATCGAGGCCACCGGTTCGAGTGACAAGCTCGACGCCATGCTCAAGATGCTCGAGCAGTTCGGCGTCAAGGAGCTCGTCCAGTCCGGCACGATCGCCATAGGGCGTGGTTCCCGGTCCATCACGGACCGGTCCCTGCGGGCCCTCGACCGCAGCGCCTGAGAGTCATCGGAGGTCAACCGCCGGTCCACCCGGCGGTCCGACTGACGAGACCCCAAAGCTTCCCTCAAGCGCTCCCCCGTACGGTGGGACGCAACACCAGCACCTCAAGGAGATTTCCAGTGGCCGAGCTGTTCTACGACGACGACGCCGACCTGTCCATCATCCAGGGCCGCAAGGTCGCGGTGATCGGCTACGGCAGCCAGGGCCACGCCCACGCGCTGTCGCTCCGTGACTCCGGTGTCGACGTCCGCGTCGGTCTCCAGGAGGGCTCGAAGTCCAAGGCCAAGGCCGAGGAGCAGGGCCTGCGCGTCGTCTCCGTGGCCGAGGCCGCGGCCGAGGCCGACCTCATCATGATCCTGACCCCGGACCCGATCCAGGCGAAGGTCTACGAGGAGTCCATCAAGGACAACCTGAAGGCGGGCGACGCGCTCTTCTTCGGTCACGGCCTGAACGTCCGCTACGGCTTCATCGAGGTCCCCGAGGGCATCGACGTCGCCCTGGTCGCCCCGAAGGGCCCGGGCCACCTGGTCCGTCGTCAGTACGAGGAGGGCCGCGGCGTTCCGTGCATCGCGGCCGTCGAGCAGGACGCGACGGGCAACGCCTTCGCGCTGGCGCTCTCGTACGCCAAGGGCATCGGCGGCACCCGCGCGGGCGTCATCAAGACGACCTTCAAGGAAGAGACCGAGACCGACCTGTTCGGTGAGCAGGCCGTCCTCTGCGGTGGTACCGCGGCGCTGGTCAAGGCGGGCTTCGAGACCCTGACCGAGGCCGGCTACCAGCCGGAGATCGCCTACTTCGAGTGCCTCCACGAGCTGAAGCTCATCGTCGACCTCATGTACGAGGGCGGCCTGGAGAAGATGCGCTGGTCGGTCTCCGAGACCGCCGAGTGGGGCGACTACGTCACCGGCCCGCGGATCATCACCGACGCCACCAAGGCCGAGATGAAGAAGGTCCTCGCGGAGATCCAGGACGGCACCTTCGCCAAGGAGTGGATGGCGGAGTACCACGGCGGTCTGAAGAAGTACAACGAGTACAAGACCGCGGACTCCGAGCACCTCCTGGAGACCACCGGCAAGGAGCTGCGGAAGCTCATGAGCTGGGTGAACGACGAGGAGGCGTAAGCCTTCGGGGAAGGGGCCGGACAGTGTGTCCGGCCCCTTCCCGCTTCGTTGGACACCCCGTCCAACCACGGACGGGTGATCCTTCCACCGAGGCGTATGAGCTGCGCCGACGCACCACTACACTTCTCAACAACATACGCGTCAGGCCCACAGCGTCGTGCGCTTTCACGCGGCAAGCCCCCTCCACCGCCTGCGGCCGTCGGGACGGCCGTCCGCACTGGATCTGTGAGGACTCACGTGAGCTCGAAACCTGTCGTACTCATCGCTGAAGAGCTGTCGCCCGCCACCGTCGACGCGCTGGGCCCGGACTTCGAGATCCGGCACTGCAACGGCGCCGACCGCGCCGAGCTGATCCCCGCGATCGCCGATGTGGACGCGATCCTGGTCCGCTCCGCGACCAAGGTCGACGCCGAGGCCCTCGCCGCCGCGAACAAGCTGCGCGTCGTCGCCCGTGCCGGTGTCGGTCTGGACAACGTCGACGTCTCCGCCGCCACCAAGGCCGGCGTGATGGTCGTCAACGCGCCGACCTCGAACATCGTCACCGCCGCCGAGCTCGCCTGCGGTCTGCTCGTCGCCACCGCGCGCAACATCCCGCAGGCCAACACCGCCCTGAAGAACGGCGAGTGGAAGCGCAACAAGTACACGGGCGTCGAGCTGAGCGAGAAGACCCTCGGCGTCGTCGGCCTCGGCCGCATCGGCGTCCTGGTCGCCCAGCGCATGTCCGCCTTCGGCATGAAGATCGTCGCGTACGACCCCTACGTGCAGCCGGCCCGTGCCGCTCAGATGGGCGTGAAGCTCCTCGCCCTGGACGAGCTGCTCGAAGTCGCCGACTTCATCACCGTCCACCTGCCGAAGACCCCCGAGACCCTCGGTCTCATCGGCGACGAGGCGCTGCACAAGGTCAAGCCCTCCGTCCGGATCGTCAACGCCGCGCGCGGCGGGATCGTGGACGAGGCGGCGCTGTACACCGCCCTCAAGGAGGGCCGGGTCGCCGGCGCGGGCCTCGACGTGTACGCGAAGGAGCCCTGCACGGACTCCCCGCTCTTCGAGCTCGACCAGGTCGTCTGCACCCCGCACCTCGGCGCGTCCACGGACGAGGCCCAGGAGAAGGCCGGTATCGCCGTCGCCAGGTCGGTGCGCCTGGCGCTCGCTGGCGAGCTGGTCCCGGACGCGGTCAACGTCCAGGGCGGTGTCATCGCCGAGGACGTGAAGCCGGGTCTGCCGCTCGCCGAGAAGCTCGGCCGGATCTTCACCGCCCTCGCGGGCGAGGTCGCGGCCCGTCTCGACGTCGAGGTCTACGGCGAGATCACCCAGCACGACGTGAAGGTGCTCGAACTCTCCGCGCTCAAGGGTGTGTTCGAGGACGTCGTCGACGAGACCGTGTCGTACGTCAACGCCCCGCTGTTCGCACAGGAGCGCGGCGTCGAGGTCCGGCTGACGACGAGCTCCGAGTCGCCCGACCACCGCAACGTCGTCACCGTGCGCGGCACCCTGGCGAGCGGCGAGGAGGTCGCGGTCTCCGGCACGCTGGCCGGCCCCAAGCACCTCCAGAAGCTCGTCGCGGTCGGCGACTACGACGTGGACCTGGCGCTCGCCGACCACATGGTCGTGCTGCGCTACGAGGACCGCCCGGGCGTCGTCGGCACCGTCGGCCGGATCCTCGGCGAGGCCGGTCTGAACATCGCGGGCATGCAGGTCTCCCGCGCGGAGGAGGGCGGCGAGGCGCTCGTCGTGCTCACTGTGGACGACACGCTGCCGGCGGCCGTCCTCGCGGAGATCGCCGAGGAGATCGGCGCCGCCTCGGCGCGCACGGTCAACCTGATCTGACGCACCACCCCGTACGGACACACGTACGCGTACCCGGTTTCTAGACGTTCGTCTTACACGATTGTCTAGCGGCCGGGTACAGTGCTGTCATGGGACACAAGGAAGACCTGCTCGAAGGCGCCAAGCGCTGCCTCCTGGAGAAGGGGTACGGGCGCACCACGGCGCGCGACATCGTCGCCGCGTCGGGCACCAACCTCGCCTCCATCGGCTACCACTACGGCTCCAAGGACGCGCTGCTCCAGCAGGCCTTCCTGGCCCTCACCGAGGAGTGGGGGGACCAGGCCGGCGCGGCCGGCGCGGAGGGTGCGGAGGCGCTGCCGGCCGACCCGTACGAGCGTTTCCACGCCGTCTGGGAGCAGGTGATCGCCGCGGCCGGGCCGAGCCGTCCGGTCTGGAAGCTCCAGACCGAGGTCGTCACCCGCATCGATGACGACGAGAAGCTCCGCGAGGCCATCAAGGAACCCCAGCGCGAGGGCCGCCTCGGCATGGCCCAGGGCTTCCTCGGCATCGACCCCGAGGCGGACCCGGAGAAGGCGCGAGTGGCGGGTCTCCTCTGCCAGGCCCTCGCCACCGGCGTGATGATCCAGTGGATGGTCGACCCGGAGACGGCGCCGAGCGCGGAGGACCTCACCGCCGGGCTCAGGGTCCTGATGGGGGAGGGCAGCTGACGGCAGGTCATGAGCGCGGGGCGGCGGGAGATCGTCGATTCCCCGGACACTCCGCCGTTCGGGTGCCACGATGGGACGCCAGGGCATCGGCGCGACGGACGCCGATCCCGGGAAACCGAGAGGGTCGCCGATGACGGACGTCTCCCCTGTGGCCGGGCTCGCCGAGTGGATCGGGGCGCTGAGGAGCGAGCTCCGCAGGGCCCAGGACGCGGCGAGCGGACAGGACCTCCGCTTCAGCGTGGGGCCGGTGGAACTGGAGCTGGAGATCGCCACCACCCGGGAGGCCGGCGCCACCGGAGAGATCAAGTTCTGGGTGGTCGGCGTCGGCGGCTCGGGGAAGCAGACCACCGAGTCCCGGCAGCGCATCACCCTCTCGCTCACCCCCGAGGAAGCGAACGGCCCGGTCATGGTCGGCGACCGGCTGCCCGGGCAGCCTCGCTGACCCGTCATGACCGTCTCCACCGGATCCATCGGGCCCATCGGGCAGCCCGCCCTGGAGCGCGTGGCCGAGATACTCGTCGGCCCGGACGGCGGCGGCTGCGTCTTCGGGTCCGGCTATCTCCTCGGCGAGCGGCTTGTCCTGACCGCCCGCCACCTGCTCGACGACGCCCCCGCGGACAGCAGGGTGTCCGTACGGCTCGGAGGGCGGCCCACGCTCCATCCCGCCGAGCCCGTCTGGCGGTCGGCCACGCCCGAGACCGACCTGGCCCTCGTCCGGCTGACCGGACCGTCCGCCCCGGGTGGCGTCACCCCGCCGCCGGTGCTCGGCCGGCTGGACACCGACCCCGCCCGTATCGTCCCCGTCACGGCGACCGGCTTCCCCGCGCTCGCCGGCCTCGTCGACGCCGACCGGGTCGCGGTCCGTGACAGCTACCAGGTGACCGCCGAAGTGGCGACCCACTCGTACGTCAAGACCGGCCGCCTCGAGCTCCGGGGCCACGCACGGTCCGACGCCACCGGAGCGCGCTGGCGCGGCTTGTCCGGCGGGGCCGTCTTCGCCGAGGACGCCCTGATCGGCGTCGTCGTCTCCGCCGCCGGCGACGCCCCCGTCCTGCACGCCACCCCGCTCTCCGCCGTCGCCGCCGACCCGAACCTGAGGTCCCTCCTCCTCGCCGACGGCGCCGAGCCCGACCTGCGTCCGGTGCGCCGCACCGCCGCCTACACCCGGCGGGTCCGGAGGCTCGCCCGCCAGGCCGGGGAGTTGCAGGACAGGGAGACGGAGCTGGCGGAGATCGCGCGGTTCGCGCGCTCGTACGCGCCTCCCCCTGCCTCGTACCGGTGGATCACCGGCCCGCCCTGGGCGGGGAAGACCGCCCTGGCCGCGCACTTCGCGGCCTTCCCGCCGCCCGACGTCGACGTCGTGTCGTTCTTCGTCTCCCGCAGCTTCGGCGAACAGACCCGGCAGTTCCAGCAGGAGGTCTGCGACCAACTGGCCGCCCTGCTCGGCGACCCGCCGCAGACCTTCTCCGGGCAGGGCACCCTGGACAGCCTCTGGCAGCGGGCGAACGACCATGCCGCGTTCCACGGCCGGAACCTGCTGCTGCTCGTCGACGGCCTCGACGAGAACGACGAGTCGCCGCCGATCGCCGCCCTGCTGCCCACCGAGACCGGCGCCACCGGCCACGTCCTGGTCCTCAGCCGCGCGATGCCGCCGATCCCGGCGGCCGTGCCGCGTGACCATCCCCTGCGCGACGAGGAGCGCTGCCCCAGGGTGCCGCTGTCCCCGACCCGCCGGGCGGACCAGCTCCGCGAACGGGCCACGGACGAACTCACCACCCTGCTGCCCGACCGCGACGTACGCGCGGTCCTCGGCACCCTCGCCGTGGGCGGCCCGATGACCCTGGACGACCTGGGCGCCGTGCTGGAGACGGCGGGCGGCGCCCTCGATCCGTACGACCTGCGGACCCTTGTCCGCTCGGTCCCGGCGCGGGTGCTGTCCTCGGACGCCGGCGCGGCCGGCGCGGCCGACGTGACTGGCGTGACCGGCGGGGGAGACGCGGACGGCGGGGCCGAGGGGGCCGCCGAACGCTTCGGTTTCGCCCACGACGAGTTGCGCCGGGCCACCCTCGCGGAGATCGGTGCCGCCGCGGCACGGCACCGGGCGGCCCTGCACGCCTGGGCGGACAGCTACGCGCGCCGCGACTGGCCCGACGACACCCCCGGCTATCTCGTCGCCCACTACCCGGCCGTACTCCTGGCCTCCTCCGACACCGACCGACTCACGGCCCTGCCCTCCCCCGAGCGCGTGGCCCTGTGGCAGCGCCGCACCGGCCACGACACCGACGCCGCACGCGAGATCGGCAACGCGCTCCAGGCGCTGGCGGTGGGGGAGGGAGACGGTCTGCGCGCCGCGGCCGTCCTGGCGATGCGCCGCTACCGGCTCTTCGAGGTTCCGGCCGACCCCAGCTTCGGGTTCCCCGCCGACATCCCGATCGGCTGGGCCGAACAGGGCCAGTGGGCCAGGGCGGACTACCTGGCCTCCGTGATCTGGTCCTCCGCACGGGCGTACGCGGGCCTCGCCCTCGTCGCCGCGGACCTGGGCGAGCGGGAACGCTTCCACGGCCTCGCCCAGCTGGCCTGGGAAGCCGCCCGGCGCAGCCCCGCGGGCGCCGTCTGGGACGCTCCGCGGCTGGCCGCCGTCGGCCGCGCCGCCTTCGGCCTGGACGCACCGGAGCTGGGGCGGCAACTGCTGCACGCGGCCGCGGAGTCCCTGAGGGTGCGCGGCGACGGCAGCGGGAACGTGCGGGCGAAGTCCCTCGCCGAGACGGCCGGGGAGCACGCGGCGGCCGGCGAGCGGGACACCGCCCTCGCGCTCATCGGCGCGGCGGAGCGGCTGGTCCGCTCCGAGAGCTCCGCCCCCTCCACGCAGCGCGACGAGGTCGCCCTCCAGTCCGTGCTCGTCAGGGGTCTCGACGGGGCCCTCGCCGCCTTTCCCGTACCGCGGGAGAGGACGGAGCAGGCGCGGACGCAGGCGTTGTTCGCGCGCGCGGCCGGACGGCTCGGCGACGCGGCCGACTGCCGGCGCGCCCTGGCAGGGGCGGAGGCGGCGCTGCGCGGGCTCGATGACGACGCGTACCTGCTCGTCGTGCCGGACGTCGTCGAGGCCGCCGCGCGTACGGGGCACGACGGCACCGCCCGGCGGCTGGCCGAGGAGGCGCTCACGCGCCTGCCGTCGGCGGCCGGCCCAGGTCAGCGGGACCGGACGCGGGCGCGGCTCGCCCCGCTGTACGAGCTTCTCCGGGACCAGGAGCGGGCCGACGCCCTGACCGACGAGGTGGACGAGGTGCGGCACCGGCCGGGCGCTCTCTCCGCGTGCGCCGAGGCGGCGTACGAGCGCGGGGACGCGGAGCGGGCCGGACGGCTCCTCGACCGTGCCGAGCGGCTGCCCTCCCCGGAGTCTCTGGCAGGCACCCAGCAGGACCCGCGCCGGGAACTCGCCGCCGCCAACGCGCGGTGCGGGCGCCCCGACCGGGCCGAAGGGATCCTGCGGGCGCTGACCGTTCCGGGACGCCACTTCTGGGAACGACTCGCCCTGGCCGAGGCGGTCGGCAGCGCCGGCCGGCTCGACCAGTCGGAGCGGGTGCTCGCCCTCGCCGACGCCGACGGCGACAACGACTGGGCGCAACGCGCGGCGGCCGCGCTGGCCGTCGGTGCGGCCCGGACGGGCGACCTGGACCGGGTGCGGACGCTCGCCGCGTTCAGCGACACGCCGCACCGCAGTCTCCTGCTGCGGCAAGCCGCTGTCGGCTCCGCCCAGGGCGGGCACTTCGCCCTGACCGCACGGCTGACCGGCCTGGCGCGGGAGGCACACCCGGCCTCGGGGAAGGTCGTCCACATGGGCAGGGAGGACGACCCCGTCGCGACGGCCGCCTTCCTGGCCGCCCGGGCGGGGGAGCCGGGCTGGGCCGAGCACTTCGCCGCGCTCGTCCGCCCGTTGGGCGTCCCGTGGCCGCCCTCGGGCCCCGCGATCGCCCTGGCGGTCCGCTGGGACTTCGACGCGGCGCGGCGGCAGGCGCTCCGGATCTCCCTGCCGACGGACCAGGCGGAGGCACTGGGCGCGGTGGCGGAGATCGCCGCCACCCGCGGGCACGGAGCCCTCGCCGACGAACTGTTCGACCTGGCACGGCAGGCCGTCGAGCGGTGGGACGCGGCCGCGTACGCGCGCAGCCGCGCCTGGTCGCGTCTGGCGGTCGCGGCCGCCGGGACAGGGCGCATCGGGCAGGTCCACGGACTCCTGCGACGGATGCACGCGGCCCACCAGGACCACCGGGTACCGGCGCTCGCCGCCCTCGCGGAGGCCCTGGCCCGGCAGGGCGAGCACGCGAAGGCGGTCGCGGCGCTGGACGAGGCCTTCACCTGCTTCGCCTCAGGCCAGGGCGGAGCGGACGAGTCGAAGGCACTCGCGGCACTGGTGACGGCCGGGACGGCCGTGGATCCGGCGCGCTCCCGACGCCAGGTGCTCCGCCTCCTCGCCGATCAGCAGCGCACCCCGGCCCTGCTGCCCGCCGTGGTCCTCGCGGACCCGGAACTCGCGCCGCTGACGATCGACCTGCTCGGCGGCGCCCCTGATCCGCCGGACAGGCCCGCCCCTGATCCGCCGGACAAGCCCTAGAGCCGGGCGGACTTCAGGGACATGTGGAGCAGCAGGCGGTCCTCGCCGTCGTCCAGGTCCAGGCCCGTCAGCTGTTCGACCCGGGACAGCCGGTAGTAGAGGGTCTGCCGGTGGATGCCCAGGGCCGCCGCCGTGCGGCCCGCCTGGCCCGCGTTGTCGAGGAACACCTCGGCCGTGCGGGCCAGTTCGGCGTGGGCGGGAGCGAGCAGCGGCGCGACGGCGGGGTCGATCTCGGGGTGGTAGAGCGCCGCGAGCAGGCGGTACGGGCCGATCCCGGCCCACTCCGCGACCGGGCCGAGCTTCGGCTGCGCCGTGGCGGCACGGGCGGCCGTGCTGGCCTCGCGCCAGGCCGCCGGGAGCTCCGCGAGGCCCCGCCGGGGGGTCGCGATGCCGGCCGGCGCGGTGCCGCGCAGCCGCTCCGCGGCGGTGCGCGCGGGGGAGAGGTCCTCGGCCGTGCGCAGCCGTACGAGGACGGCGAGGGACTCGCCCTCCGGGAGCGCGGTGACCGCCGCCGCGCCGGGAACCGCCCGGACGGCGGGGGCCTCGCCCTGCCAGGGGGTCACGCAGACGACGGTGTGCAGACCGTCCGCGCTGGGGCCCAGGGCCGCCCGGAGCGCCGCGACGGCCATGTCGCTCTGCCAGCCGCGCCCGGCGGTCAGCACCGCCGCGAACTCGCGGGAGAGGTCGGCGCCCGCGCGCTCCTCGTCGGCGAGGAGCCCGCCGATCCGGGTGGCGACCTCCATGGCGGACGCGAGCTGGGCGGCCGTGGGGCCGGGCTCGGCGTCGAGCAGCCAGACGTACCCGAGGACGACGCCCCGATGGCGTACGGGAAGACAGATCCGGTCCCGGAACACCCCGGCGTCCGGGGCGGCGGGGATGCGGACCGGGCCCGTCGCCCGGGTGATGCCGAAGCCCTCGAACCAGGCGCGGACCGCCGGGGTCGACTTCCGGGTCAGGATCGACCGCGTCCGGACGGGGTCCATCGCGCTGTCGTCGTCGCTGTCGTGCGCCCCGAAGGCGATCAGCCCGAAATCGCGGTTCTCCAGCGTCGCCGGGGCGCCCAACAGCGCGGAGATCTCGTCGACCAGTTCTTGGTAATCGCCCTTCACGGCGCCATTCTCGCACCTCTCAGACATCTGTATGAGATGCCGCGCACGGATGCGTGACAGCTGTCGATGGCAGAGGATCGGAGCGATCCATAGGTTTCACGGTGGTTCTCCGTGCTGTTCCCCTTCTCTTACGAAAGACCGGGTACAGCCCTCTTCGTCACCCTGTCCTTCTGGAGGTGCCCCGTGCTGGGTCCCGTGATTCTCGCCGCGTCGCGCAGCGACAAGATGCGCCGTCTCGTGTCGGCCGCCCCCGGGACCAAGCAGGTCGTCGCCCGCTTCATTGCCGGTGAGACGGTCGGCGACGTCGTCCCGATCGTCCAGGAGCTGAGCGAGCGCGGCCTGGAGGTCACCCTCGACGTCGTCGGTGAGGACATCACCACCGTCGAGCAGTCCTACGCCGCCCGGGACGCCTACCTGGAGCTCATCGGCCGCCTCAAGGAGCTGGGCCTCGGCCCCCGCGCCGAGATGTCCGTGAAGCTGTCGATGTTCGGCCAGTCCCTTGAGGACGGGCACGAGCTGGCCCTCGCGAACGTCCGGCCCGTCGTCGAGGCCGCCGCCGAGATCGGCACCACGGTCACCCTGGACGCCGAGGACCACACCACCCTCGACTCGATGTTCGCCATCCACGAGGAGCTGCGGAAGGACTTCCCGCAGACCGGCTGCGTCATCCAGGCGTACCTCTTCCGCACCGAGGACGACGCCCGCCGCCTCGCGGACAACGGCTCCCGCGTCCGGATCGTGAAGGGCGCCTACAAGGAGCCCGCCTCCGTCGCCATCCAGGACAAGCCCGAGATCGACAAGGCGTACGTCCGGATCATGAAGATCCTGATGGACGGCGAGGGCTACCCGATGATCGGCTCCCACGACCCGCGTCTGATCTCCATCGGCCAGGAGCTGGCCCGCCGCGCCGGGCGCAAGCTGGACGAGTACGAGTTCCAGATGCTGTACGGCATCCGCAGCGAGGAGCAGAACCGTCTCGCCGCCGAGGGCCACCGCATGCGCGTCTACACGGCGTACGGCACCGACTGGTACGGCTACTTCATGCGCCGTCTCGCGGAGAAGCCGGCCAACCTGCTGTTCTTCGTCCGCTCCATCCTCACCAAGGGCTGAGCCCACCACCTCTCACAAGGAGTACTGCGAACCATGGACGCTGTCACCCAGGTCCCCGCTCCGGTCAACGAGCCGGTGCACAGCTACGCCCCCGGCTCCCCCGAGCGCGCCCGCCTCGAGATCAAGCTCAAGGAGCTGGCCGAGAACCCGCGCGAGCTGCCGATGACCATCGGCGGCGTGAAGCGCCTCGGCGGCGGCGAGGAGTTCAAGGTCGTCCAGCCGCACAACCACCAGGCCGTCATCGGCACGTTCCGCGGCGCCACCACGCAGGACGCCCAGGACGCGATCGACGCGGCCCTCGCCGCGGCCCCGGCCTGGCGCGCGATGGCCTTCGACGACCGCGCCGCGATCATCCTGCGCGCCGCCGAGCTGCTCGCCGGCCCGTGGCGCGAGACGCTGGCCGCGTCCACCATGCTCGGCCAGTCGAAGACCGCCCAGCAGGCCGAGATCGACACCCCGTGCGAGCTCGTCGACTTCTGGCGCTTCAACGTGGCGTACGCCCGCCAGATCCTGGCCGAGCAGCCGCCGGCCAACTCCCCGGGTGTGTGGAACCGACTGGACCACCGCCCGCTGGAGGGCTTCGTCTACGCGATCACGCCGTTCAACTTCACGGCCATCGCGGGCAACCTGCCCACCGCCCCCGCCCTCATGGGCAACGTGGTCGTCTGGAAGCCGTCCCCGACGCAGACGCACTCCGCCGTGCTCCTCATGGAGCTCCTGGAGGAGGCCGGTCTGCCGAAGGGCGTCATCAACCTGGTGACCGGCGACGGCATCGCCGTCTCCGAGGTGGCCCTGAACCACCGCGACCTGGCGGGCATCCACTTCACCGGTTCGACCAAGACCTTCCAGCACCTGTGGAAGACGGTCGGCACCAACATCGAGACGTACCGCTCGTACCCGCGGATCGTCGGCGAGACCGGCGGCAAGGACTTCGTCGTCGCCCACCCGAGCGCCGACCGCGCCATCCTGAAGACCGCGCTGACCCGTGGCTCGTTCGAGTTCCAGGGCCAGAAGTGCTCCGCGTCCTCGCGTGCGTACGTCCCGGCCTCCATCTGGAACGACGGCTTCAAGGAGGAGTTCGCGGCCGAGGTCGACGGCATCACCATGGGTGACGTCACCGACCTGTCGAACTTCATCGGCGCCGTCATCGACGAGCGTTCGTTCGCCAAGAACAAGGCCGCGATCGACCGTGCCGCGGCCGACCCGACCTGCACGATCGTCGCCGGTGGCACCTACGACGACTCGGTGGGCTACTTCGTCCGCCCGACCGTCATCGCGTGCACCGACCCGGAGAACGAGGTCTTCAAGGCCGAGTACTTCGGCCCGATCCTCGCGATCCACGTCTACGAGGACGACCGGTACGACGAGATGCTGACCCAGATGGAGTCGGCCTCGGACTACGCCCTCACCGGCGCGGTCATCTCCGGTGACCGTGCGGCGGCCGCCTACACGATGGAGAAGCTCCGCTTCGCGGCGGGCAACTTCTACATCAACGACAAGTCGACCGGTGCCGTCGTCGGCCAGCAGCCCTTCGGCGGCGGCCGTGCCTCGGGTACGAACGACAAGGCCGGCGCCCCGCAGAACCTGATGCGCTGGACGCTGACCCGCGCCATCAAGGAGACGCTGGTTCCGCCGACCGAGTACGGCTACCCGCACATGGGCTGACGCCCCTCCGGGCCTCGCTGAGGCCCGCCCCCGACACCGCCCCCCTCCTCAGTTCCCCCAACTCGAGGACGGGGGCGGTTCTCATCGCCCCTTCGCGACCCGCCGCTTCAGGAAGTCGCCGATCAGGCCGGCGATGGCCGGCGCGTGGGTCTCCAGGGCGAAGTGGCCCGTCGGGAGCAGGTGGATCTCGGCGTCGGGGAGGTCGCGGCGGAAGGCTTCGGCGCCTGCCGGGACGAAGACCTGGTCGCCCTCGCCCCAGACGGCGAGGAGGGGGACCCGGGAGGTGCGGAAGTACTCCTGGAAGGCGGGGTAGAGCGCGAAGTTCGACCCGTAGTCGGCGATGAGGCCGAGCTGGATCTCGTCCTGGCCCTCGCGGGCCATGAGGGCCGCGTCGTGGTGCCAGGCGTCGGGGCTGAGCAGGTCGCGGTACTCGGCGGGGACCCCGGTCTCGTACTGCCACCTGATGCCGTCGAGGGAGCGGATGCCGCGGACCGGCTCCTCGGTCTCGGGCGTGCGCTCGGCGATCAGGGCGAGGACCGGCGCCCAGGCCTCGGCGCCGAGCCCCTCGTCGTAGGCGTTGCCGTTCTGGCTGATGATCGCGGTGACGCGCTCGGGGTGGTCGAGGGCGAGGCGCAGGCCGATCGGGGAGCCGTAGTCCTGGATGTAGAGCGCGAACCGGTCCAGGCCCAGGGCCTCGGTGAACGCGGAGGTGAGCGCGGCCAGTCCGGCGAAGGTGTAGTCGAAGTCGGCGGCGGAGGGGGCGGCGCTGCGGCCGAAGCCCAGGTGGTCGGGGGCGATCAGCCGGTAGTCGTCGGCGAGCAGCGGGATCAGGTCGCGGAACATGTGCGAGCTGGTGGGGAAGCCGTGCAGCAGGAGCAGGGCGGGGGCGTCGGCCGGGCCGGCCTCGCGGTAGGCGATCTCGTGGCCGCGGACGGTGACGGTGCGGTGGTGGATCGGCAGCACGGACATCGTTCTAACCCCTTAAGTGCGTCTTGCCGGTGGCGGCTTGATGGCTTGACTCCATCAGGCAGGAGCTAACCTGTCAATGGTTGTTAGGCGGTTATGTGGCCACCAGCATCTTTCCGAGGTTCTCGCCGCGCAGCATCCCCAGGAACGCGTCGACGATGTTCTCGAAGCCCTCCACCACCGTCACGTCCAGCGGCAGCGACCCGTCGCGCAGGCGCGGGACGGTCAGGTCGTACAGCTCCTCCAGCGCGTCCGTGTGGTCGCTGACGAGGAAGCCTTCGAGGCGGAGGCTCTTGCCGACCACGTCGAAGAGGTTCCGCGGGGCCGGCGGGGGAGTGGAGAGCGCGTGGTACTGGCCCACCGCGCCCACCCAGGCGATCCGGCCGAACGGGCGCAGCGAGGCGATCGCGGCCTCCAGGTGTGCGCCGCCCACCCCGTCCAGGGCCGCGTCGAGCCCCTCCGGCGCCGCTTTCGCGAGCAGCTCGGCGACCGGCCCGTCGTGGTAGTCGAAGGCCGCGTCGAAGCCCACCTCCTGCGTCAGGTGGGCCACCTTGCGCGCCGAACCCGCGCTGCCCACCAGTCGCCCCGCGCCGAGCAGCCGGGCGAGCCGGCCCGCCGCCGTGCCCACCCCGCCCGCCGCCGCGGACACGAAGAGGTCCTCGCCCGGCTGGAGCCGGGCGATCCGGGTCAGGCCCACGTAGGCCGACAGGCCCGTACCGCCGAGCAGGCTGAGGTGTGCGGCGAGCGGGACGCCGGGACCGAAGTCCGGGACCGGGCGTGCCTCGTCCTTCGTGACCAGGGCGTGGGTGCGCCAGCCCTTGCGGTGCAGGACGAGGTCGCCGGGGCGCAGCGCCGGGTCGCGGGAGTCGCGCACGCGGCCCAGGGTGCGGCCCTCCATGGGGGAGTCCAGGGTCCAGATCTCGTCCGTGTCCATCGCCTCGCGGTGGTAGGGGTCGACGGACCACTGGAGGTTCTCGACGAGGGCGGTGCCCGGCTCCGGCGCCGGGACGGGGGACTCGACGAAGGAGAAGAGATCGGGGGTGGGGAAACCGGTGGGGCGGGCGGTCTGCTGGACGGTGATCATGGTGGCGTCGGTCATGGGGCAGACGGTAGGAGGGGATCCCGGGCCCGGGCAGGGGGTAGCGTCGATGGCCGCGGCCGATCCATGAATGCCGCTCATACCGGCAGGTGGGAGCCGTCGTGAAAGATGACCTTGCCCCGCGCGAACTGCGCGTCCTCGTGGCCGTCGGCCGTGAGCGCGGCTTCTCCGCCGCGGCCGTCGCCCTCGGGATGACCCAGTCCGCCGTCTCGCACTCGGTGCGCACCACCGAACGCAAGCTGGGCGCCGTCCTCTTCGACCGGGGGCGGACCGGCGCCACTCCGACGGCCGCCGGGGAGCGGGCCCTCGCGCACGCCCGGCGGGTGCTCCGGCTCCTGGACGTCATGGCCGCCGAGGTGCGCGGCAGCGGCACCGGCAGCGGGAGTGGCGCCGGCGGCGGTACGGAGTCGGTCACCCTCGCCGGGCCGCTGCGCATCGCGGCCTTCCGCAGCGCGGCGCTGCATCTGCTGCCGCGCGCCCTGGGGCGGCTGACGGCGCGTCACCCGGAGATCGTGCCCGAGGTGCGGATCGTGCGGGAGGTCGGGCGCGGCACGGCGGGGGAAGTCCTCGACGGGCGGGCGGACCTGGGGATCGCGACCGTCGGGACCACCTCGCCCGTGCCGCCGGAGCTGGTCGGGGGCGTACTGGTGGAGGAGGGGTACGCGCTGGTGCACCCGGCCGGGCACCCGGCGCCGCGCTCGCTGCCGCTGGTCGACTGGACGGAGAACTGCTCCTCGTACACCCGGGACTGGT
This sequence comes from Streptomyces sp. NPDC055103, assembly GCF_053607625.1. Classification (NCBI taxonomy): domain Bacteria; kingdom Bacillati; phylum Actinomycetota; class Actinomycetes; order Kitasatosporales; family Streptomycetaceae; genus Streptomyces; species Streptomyces sp. NPDC055103. The sequence continues at coordinate 28,095 of NZ_JBSGTX010000053.1, read as the reverse complement.
GGGCGAGGCAGGAGTGGCTGCCGCCGGCGACGGTGCAGGCCGAGGACGACGGAGCGGTGCTCGCGATGGTGAGCACCGGTTACGGGATGGCCGTGATGCCGGAGCTCTCCCTGGTCGGAGCACCGCCCTCCGTCGAGATCACCGATCTCGGTCCGGAGCGCCCGACGCGTTCGGTGGGCTACGTCACCACCCCCGAACTGGCGGCCTCCCTCGCCGTACGGGCCCTCATCCGGGAGCTGCGGGCCGCGGCGGGGTGACTCCCCAGCGACCCTCGGTGCCGCGCCGTCTCAGATACTAGGAAGTCCGAGTAATTGTGGAGACAGATGCGGCGTCCTGCCCTAGCTTTGTAGAAGCCGAACGTCTCGCTACATCAGCGAATGGCGGTCGAGAGCGCGACGCCCCTGTGCAGGCAACCCCTGCGGCGGCGCTCCCCGCCCCTGCCGGCACCTTCGATCACCACTGATCTCCGCACTTTCGGATCACCACTGATCTCAAGGAGTCGATCCCTCATGACCACGCAGACCGCCCCCCGCGTCCGCCACTCCGCCGGCCGTTCCAGCGACGAGGCCCGTCGGAACGCCGCCGCCGCCCTCCAGCGCGCCCTCGACCGCCGTGACAACGGCGGCTCCACCGGCCACTGACCCGAAGGGTCCCCCCGCTCGGGACCCGTCGCCCGCTCGTCCGTCCGGGCTGTTCCTTCGTCCACATGATGGACGGAACGTGTCAGACGATGGGACGAAGAGTAGGGTGCCGACATGTCTCACAGCATCAATCTCGCAGTCATTCCCGGCGACGGCATCGGCCAGGAGGTCGTGGCCGAGGGCCTCAAGATCCTCTCGGCCGTCCTTCCCCAGGACGTGAAGCTGGAGACCGAGGAGTACGACTTCGGCGCCAAGCGCTACCACGCCACCGGTGAGACCCTCACCGACGCCGACCTCGACTCCCTCAAGAAGCACGACGCCATCCTGCTCGGCGCCATCGGCGACCCGTCGGTGCCGTCCGGTGTCCTGGAGCGCGGCTTCCTGCTGAAGCTCCGCTTCGCCTTCGACCACCATGTGAACCTGCGCCCCTCGAAGCTGCTCCCCGGCGTCGCGACCCCGCTCGCCGGCCAGCCCGAGATCGACTTCGTCGTGGTCCGCGAGGGCACCGAGGGTCCGTACACGGGCAACGGCGGCACCATCCGCAAGGGCACCCCGCACGAGGTCGCCACCGAGGTCTCGGTCAACACCGCGTTCGGTGTCGAGCGGGTCGTCCGGGACGCCTTCGCCCGCGCCCAGGCCCGTCCGCGCAAGAAGCTGACGCTGGTCCACAAGAACAACGTGCTGACCTTCGCCGGCCACCTCTGGACGAACATCTTCACCAAGGTGTCAGCGGAGTTCCCCGAGGTCACCACCGACTACCTGCACGTCGACGCCGCGACGATCTTCCTCGTCACCGATCCGGCCCGCTTCGACGTCATCGTCACCGACAACCTCTTCGGCGACATCATCACCGACCTCGCCGCGGCCGTCTCCGGCGGCATCGGCGTCGCCGCCTCGGGCAACATCAACCCGAGCGGTGAGTTCCCGTCCATGTTCGAGCCGGTCCACGGCTCCGCGCCGGACATCGCGGGCCAGGGCAAGGCCGACCCCACGGCCACCGTCCTCTCCGTCGCCCTCCTGCTCCGCCACCTCGGCTACGAGTCCGAGGCCGTCCGGGTCGAGCAGGCCGTCGCCGCCGACCTGACCGAGCGGGGCGCCGCCGTCCGTACGACGGCCGAGATCGGCGACGCGCTCGCCGCGCGAGTAGCGAGCTGACCCGCGCAGCCGACTGACATCTGACAGCAGCCGCCGGGTCACACCTGCACCCGGCGGCTGTACCTGTGCGGCCGAAGGGTGCCACCATCGAACCCTGGACCGCGTTCACCCGTTTCGTGCACCGGCCCCCGCGAGCGATAATCGAACGTGGGGCCGCGGCATGCGGGCATGCTCGGACGTCCACACAGTCACGGACGTCAGCCGATGACTGAGGCGGGAGCGCGGTCCTACACACACAACCGGTGAAGGACACGCACTCATGACGACGCCCACGATCGAGCTCAAGCCCTCCTCCAGCCCGCTGTCCGACGCGGAGCGCGAGGCGATCCTGGCCAACCCCGGATTCGGCCGCCACTTCACCGACCACATGGTCACCATCCGGTGGACCGAGGGCCGCGGCTGGCACGACGGTCAGCTGGTGCCGTACGGCCCGCTGCACCTGGACCCGGCGACCAGCGTCCTTCACTACGCCCAGGAGATCTTCGAGGGGCTGAAGGCGTACCGCCGCCCTGACGGCACGGTCGCCACCTTCCGCCCCGACGCCAATGGCCGCCGCTTCCAGTACTCCGCGCGTCGGCTCGGCATGCCGGAGCTGCCGGTCGAGACCTTCATCGAGGCCTGTGACGCCCTGGTCCGTCAGGATCGGTCCTGGGTCCCGGCGCACGGCGGTGAGGAGTCTCTCTACCTGCGCCCCTTCATGATCGCGACCGAGGTCGGCCTGGGCGTCCGCCCGGCCAACGAGTACCTGTTCGTGGTCATCGCCTCCCCGGCCGGCGCGTACTTCCCGGCGGGCGTCAAGCCGGTCGCCATCTGGGCCTCCGAGGACCGCGTCCGTGCCGTCCCCGGCGGCGTCGGCGACGCCAAGACCGGCGGCAACTACGCCGCCTCCCTGCTCGCCCAGGCCGAGGCCGCCGAGAAGGGCTGCATCCAGGTCGCCTACCTCGACGCGGTCGAGCACAAGTGGGTCGAGGAACTCGGCGGCATGAACCTGTACTTCGTGTACGGGAACAAGATCGTCACCCCGACCCTCACCGGTTCGCTGCTCGCGGGCATCACCCGCGACTCGCTCCTCAAGGTCGCCGCGGACCTCGGCTACGAGGCCGAGGAGGGCCGCGTCTCCATCGACCAGTGGCAGGCCGACTCCGCGAACGGCACCCTGACCGAGGTCTTCGCCTGCGGCACCGCCGCCGTGATCACCCCGGTCGGCACGGTCAAGTCCGAGCGGGGCGAGTGGCAGCAGTCGGGCGGCGAGCCCGGCGAGGTCACGATGAAGCTGCGCGAGGCGCTGCTCGCCATCCAGACGGGCAAGTCCGAGGACGTCCACGGCTGGATGCACGAGCTGGGCTAGTCGCTGGACCAGCCGGCGCTACTCCGGCTGGTCGCTACTCCACTTCCGCGAGGGCCTCGGGGACGGCAGGAACCGTCTCGGGGGCCCTCGTCGGCGTCAGTACGGCGTACAGCGCGCCGCCCACCAGCCCCGACAGCACGAAGCTGCAGTCGATCCCGCCCGTCAGGGCGAGCAGCGGCCCCTCGTAGAGCGGCGTCGACACCCCGGCCAGGCCGACCACCGCGCCGATCGCCCAGGAGGCGGTGGCACGCGGGTGCCAGCCCGCCGAGAACCAGTAGATCCCGCCGCGCGAGCGGTTGTTGTAGACCTGGAGGGCCTCCGGGTCGTACGTCCCCCCGCAGCGCGCGTGCCCGGTCAGGGTGATGACGGCCCACGGGGTGCCGATCGCGGTGAGCAGCAGGACGAACGAGGTCATGGCGGTCTGGGCGTCCGAGGCGAAGTGGCCGAGGAAGACGAAGGCCGTCGCCACCGCCGCGACGACGAGCGTGGCGCGCGCCCGGGTGGCCCGGGGCAGGATCGCGTCGAGGTCGAGCCCCATCGAGTACAGCATCAGTCCGGCGTTGCCGACGGAGCCGGCCGTGGCCGCGAGGAGCAGCGGCACGAGGTACCAGACGGGGGAGGCGTCGACGAGCGGCCCGGCGTAGTCGAGGCCCCCGCGGGCCGCGAGAGCGGTGAACGTGCCGAAGAGCTGGGGGATCAGCAGGCCGACGAGGAGGCCGAGGCAGGTGGCGCGCCAGACCTTCCTCTCACTGTGCCGTTCGGGCGAGATGTAGCGGGTGTAGTCGCCGAGCAGGGTGATGAAGGCGACCGGTCCGCTGAGCCCGGCGGCGACCGCGGAGAGCAGCCAGGTCGGCCAGAACGAGTCGAGCAGGTACGGGGTCTCCGGTACGGCGGCCGTCGTGAAGTCCCCGGCGTACGCGACCAGGCCGAGCGCCAGGAGCAGGGTCATGCCGACCGCGAGGGCCTTGCTCAGCTTGAGCAGCAGCCGGTAGCCGTAGACCGCGGCGACGACCGTGCCCGCGGCGAGCAGCGCGTAGACGACGGCGTGCGAGACGCCGCCGGTCGGCAGGCCGACCAGCCGGGCCAGCGTGCCCACCATCACGTCTCCGCCGATCCACAGCGTCAGCGCGGTGTAGCCGAGGGACAGCAGCAGTCCGACCACCGAGCCGACGAGCCGGCCGCGGACGCCGAAGAAGGCGCCGGAGGAGGTGGAGAGGTTGGTGGCGGTGCGCAGGGAGACGAGGGCGAGCGGGGCCGTGACGGCGACGCCGACGACCGTCCCGGCGACGACGGAGGTGACCGAGGCCCAGAGGCCGAGGCCGAAGGAGACCGGGAGCCAGCCGAAGACGATCACCCCTAGACAGAGGTTGGAGCCGAGCAGGATCGAGACGAGATCGCGGGGGCCGCTGGTGCGTTCGGCCTCGGGAATGGTGTCGACTCCGCGCTGTTCTATCGGCATGGGGACTCCTGGGGAGGGGAGTGGGAGGTGCTTTTAGAGTGGCGCTCAATGTGACCTACGGCTGTCAGCCACGTCAATCCTTGGCTCGCAGCGTCTCAACATTTAGAGTGTCGCTCAAACAGGAGGTGTTTCGGACGTGCGACTGACCCCCACGGAACGCGACCGGCTGCTGCTCTTCGGCGCCGCCGAGCTCGCCCGTGCCCGCCGGGCCCGGGGCCTGCGGCTCAATGTGCCCGAGGCGACCGCGCTCATCGCGGACGCCGTCTGCGAGGCGGCCCGCGACGGCAAGCGACTCGCCGACGCGATCGCCGAGGCCCGCTCGGTCCTCGGCCCCGACGACGTCCTTCCCGGCGTCGCCGACGTGGTCACCGAGGTCCACGTCGAGGCCGTCTTCGACGACGGCTCCCGCCTCGCGGTCGTCTCCGACCCGATCGGCTGGGGGTCCCCCCACGAGGCGGGGGGCGGACGGCTGGGCGCGCAGGCGCCGGGCGCCCTGCTCCCCGGCCCCGAGCACCCGGAGCCCGCGCCCGAGGTCACCCTCCTCGTACGGAACACGGCGACCGTGCCCGTGAGCGTCACCTCCCACTTCCACTTCTTCGAGGCCAACCCGCGCCTCGACTTCGACCGCGCCGCTGCCTACGGCATGCGGCTCGCCATCCCGGCCGGCGCCTCCTTCCGCTTCGACCCGGGCGGCGAGGCCGAGGTCGGTCTCGTGCCGATCGGCGGCGCGCGCGTCGCCATCGGCTTCGCGGGCCTGGTCGACGGCCCGCTCGACGCGCCCGGCGCGAAGGAAGAGGCCCTGCGCAGGGCGCTGGCGTGCGGCTACCTGGGAATCGAGGGCAACTGATGGACCCGTACGAGTACGCCTCCGTGCACGGCCCCCGCGCCGGCGACCGGGTCGTCCTGGGCGACTCCGGCCTCGTCGTCCGCGTCGAGTCCGACTCCCAGAAGCAGGGCGACGAGTTCCTCGCCGGCTTCGGCAAGACCGCCCGCGACGGCCTCCACCTCAAGGCCGCCGCCGTCCGGGAGACCTGCGACGTCGTCATCAGCAACGTCCTCGTCATCGACGCCGTGCAGGGCATCCGCAAGGTGTCCGTCGGCATCCGCGAGGGCCGGATCCACGCCATCGGCCGAGCCGGCAACCCCGACACCCTCGACGGCGTCGACGTCGTCGTCGGCACCGGCACCTCGATCGTCTCCGGCGAGGGCCTCATCGCCACCGCCGGAGCCGTCGACACCCATGTCCACCTGCTCTCCCCCCGGATCATGGAGGCCTCGCTCGCGAGCGGTGTCACCACGATCATCGGCCAGGAGTTCGGCCCGGTCTGGGGCGTCGGCGTCAACTCGCCCTGGGCCCTGCGCCACGCCTTCAACGCCTTCGACGCCTGGCCGGTGAACATCGGCTTCCTGGCCCGCGGCTCCTCCTCGGACCCGGCGCCGCTCGTGGAGGCCCTCGCCGAGGGCGGGGCGTCCGGCTTCAAGGTCCACGAGGACATGGGTGCCCACACCCGCGCCCTGGACACCGCCCTGCGGGTCGCCGAGGAGCACGACGTGCAGGTCGCCCTGCACAGCGACGGCCTGAACGAGTGCCTGTCGGTCGAGGACACCCTGCGGGTCCTGGACGGGCGGACGATCCACGCCTTCCACATCGAGGGCTGCGGCGGCGGGCACGTACCGAACGTCCTGAAGATGGCGGGCGTGCCGAACGTCATCGGCTCCTCCACCAACCCGACCCTGCCCTTCGGCCGCGACGCGGTCGCCGAGCACTACGGGATGATCGTCTCCGTCCACGACCTGAAGACCGACCTCCCGGGCGACGCCGCCATGGCGCGCGACCGGATCAGGTCCGGGACGATGGGCGCGGAGGACGTCCTGCACGACCTCGGCGCGATCGGGATCACCTCCTCCGACGCGCAGGGGATGGGAAGGGCCGGCGAGACCGTACGCCGGACCTTCGCCATGGCCGGGAAGATGAAGGCCGAGCTCGGACCCATGGAGGGCGACGGCGCGCACGACGACAACGCGCGCGTCCTGCGCTACCTGGCCAAGCTCACCGTCAACCCCGCCATCGCCCACGGCCTCGCCCACGAGATCGGCTCGATCGAGGTCGGCAAGCTCGCCGACATCGTGCTGTGGCGGCCGGAGTTCTTCGGTGCCAAGCCGCAGCTGGTGCTGAAGTCCGGCTTCCCCGCGTGGGGGGTCGTGGGCGATCCGAACGCCGCCACCGACACCTGTGAACCGCTCGTCCTCGGACCGCTGTTCGGCGCCCACGGCGCCACGGCCGCCGACCTCTCCGTCGCGTTCGTGGCCCGGGCCGCCGTCGACCTCGGCTCCGACGCCATGCCGACCCGCCGCCGCCGCGTCCCCGTACGCGGCACGCGCGGCATCGGCCCCGCGGACCTGGTGCTCAACTCCCGCACCGGAGACGTGCAGGTCGACGGCCGTACGGGCCTCGTCTCGCTCGACGGATCGCCGATCCGCTCCGAGCCGGCCGAGTCCGTCTCCCTCAACCGCCTCTACTTCCTCTGACTCCCTCTAGGACCTGACTCATGACGTACCGCATGCCCGCCGAGTGGACGCCGCACGAGCGCACCTGGATGGCCTGGCCCAGCACCAACCCCACCTTCACCAACGACGAGGAGCTCGCCGAGGCGCGCGCCGCCTGGGCCTCCGTGGCCCGGGCCGTACGCCGCTACGAGCCGGTGACGATGGTCGTCGCCCCCGGCGACGCGGATTCCGCGCGTGCCCTCCTCGGCGACGACGTGGAGCTCGTCGAGCGCGACCTCGACGACGCCTGGATGCGCGACATCGGCCCGACCTTCGTCACCAACGGCACCGAACTGGCCGCCGTGGACTGGGTGTTCAACGGCTGGGGCGCCCAGGACTGGGCCCGCTGGGAGCACGACTCCAAGATCGCCCGCCATGTCGCGGACCTCGCCGGCGTCCCCGTGCTCTCCTCCCCCCTCGTCAACGAGGGCGGCGCGATCCACGTCGACGGCGAGGGCACGGTCCTGCTGACCGACACCGTCCAGCTCGGTGCGGGCCGCAACCCGGAGTGGACCCGCGCGCAGGTCGAGGCCGAGATCCACGCCAAGCTCGGCACCACCAAGGCGATCTGGCTCCCGCACGGCCTCAGCGGCGACTACGGCCTCTTCGGCACCCAGGGGCACGTCGACATCGTCGCCGCCTTCGCCCGCCCGGGCACGGTCCTCGTCCACAGCCAGCAGGACCCGGCCCACCCGGACTACGAGCGCTCGCGGATGTACGTGAGCATCCTCCGCGGCCAGACGGACGCCCAGGGCCGCCCCCTGGAGGTCGTCGAGATCCCGGCCCCCACCGTCCTCAAGGACGAGGAGGGCGACTGGGTGGACTACTCCTACATCAACCACTACCTGTGCAACGACGGCGTGGTCCTGTGCGCCTTCGACGACCCGCACGACGAGCTCGCCGCCGAGATCTTCCGCCGCCTCTTCCCGGAGCGCACGGTGACCCTGGTCGACGCACGGGCGATCTTCGCGGGCGGCGGCGGCATCCACTGCATCACGCAGCAGCAGCCGCGCGTGCAGTCCGCACCGTGGCGGCCAGCGCCAGCACGCTGAGGGCGAACATCACGATGCCCAGGGGGACATGGAAGGCCGGCTGGTGCGTCACGCCGAGCACCACCTGCACCGAGGCGAGCACGAGGAAGCCGGTGGCGTACAGGGCCGGGCGGGGGGACCCTCCGCCCGGCTTCCACGCCAGGACCCCGGCGATCACGTACAGCATCGAGGCGCCGTACATCACCTTCGATCCGGCGTCGTGCAGCGTGAGGCCGACGGACCCGGACAGCAGCATCCCGGCGGTGACCGACTGGAAGAAGAGGGCCAGGGTCTGCAGGGCGACCGCGACCTGCGGGAACGTGAACCTGCCCGGCGACGGCGTCGTCCGTACGGCCATGATGTGGTCCCTTCTTCTGCCTCGCGGCGGTGGATCGGTACTCTCTCGACTGTCCGACGACGCAGCCCCGCGAAATGTGAGGTGAGGCGTCGGTCTCACGGGGAAGCGGGGGGCGGTCGTCGCCATGAGCACACAGACGGAGCCGGGGCACGACCGGTCCGAGCCGGACCCGAGCGCGGTCGTCGGCGAGCGGCGCCATCTCACCGACGTCGCCTACCGGCTGCTCGGCTCGCTGGCCGAGGCCGAGGACGCCGTGCAGGAGACGTACACCCGCTGGTACGCCCTGTCGGAGCGGGAGCGGGCGGCCATCCTGTCGCCCGGCGCCTGGCTGACGACGGTGGCCGGCCGCATCTGCCTCGACGTGCTCGGCTCCGCGCGGGCCCGGCGCGAGCGCTACGTCGGCGCCTGGATACCCGAGCCGCTGCCCGACCGCGCGGAGTGGGCCGCCGGGGACGACCCCGCCGACCGGATCACCCTGGACGAGTCGGTCGGCATGGCCTTCCTCGTCGTCCTGGAGTCGATGACACCGGCCGAACGCGTGGCGTTCGTCCTCCACGACGTCTTCCGCTACCCCTTCGCGGAGATCGCCGAGATCATCGGCCGGACGTCCGCCGCCTGCCGCCAGCTGGCGACCTCGGCCCGTCGGCGCGTCAGCGCCGCGCAGGCCCCGGCGGCGCCCTCGGCGGGGCAGGCCGGTCTGGTGCGGCACTTCAAGGAGGCGTGGGAGGCCCGGGACATCGAGGCCCTCGTCGGCCTCCTCGACCCGGACGCCGCGATGGTCGCCGACGGCGGCGGTCTGGTCGGCACCGTCCTCCACCCGGTCGAGGGCGGCGAGGAGGTCGCGGCGTACCTGATCCACATCGCCGACAAGGCCCCCGGCCTGAAGCTCCTGGAACGGACGGTCAACGGCGTGCCCGGGCTCGTCGCCCAGCACACCGGCGTGACCGTGACCGTGGCCGCCTTCGGGTTCGACGGTGATCGCGTCAGCCGCATCTGGGCGGTCCGCAACCCCGAGAAACTCCGTGCGTGGACCGGGACCGGCCCGGTCTGACCTCCGCGGGGCCATCCTGTAGAACATACGGGTGAGTCAGAGCAGCGACCCGACCCCACCCCCTCCCCGCCGCCGCAACCAGGCCGCCCCGCCCCGCGAGGACGTGCTCGCCGCGGCGATGGACACCATCGCCGAGCGCGGGCTCGACGGGCTCACCATGGCCGGGCTCGGGCGACAGGTCGGGATGAGCAGCGGGCACCTGCTCTACTACTTCCGCACCAAGGACGAGCTGCTGCTCCAGACCCTGGAGTGGAGCGAGGGACGGCTCGGCGCCGCGCGGAGCGCCCTGCTCGCCCGGCCGGGGACCGCGCGCGAGCGGCTCGACGGATACGTCGACGTGTACGTGCCCGACGGGCCGCGCGACCCGCACTGGACCCTGTGGCTGGAGGTCTGGAACCGCTCGCAGAACGCCGACGACGACGCCCGCGCCCGGCAGGCCGCCATCGAGGGGGCCTGGCACCGGGACCTGGTCGCGATCCTCGCCGAGGGCGTCTCGCGGGGGGAGTTCCGGGCGGTCGACCCGGACCGGTTCGCCACCCGCACGAGGGCTTTGCTCGACGGCTTCAGTGTGCATGTGGCCGTCGGGATCCCGGGCACCGGGAGGCCTCAAGTCCTCGCCCACGTACGGGAGTTCATCGAGCAGGACCTGCTGCCGCGACCGTAACGCACGTAAGTACACAGGATCGTTGCGCGCTACAGCCTTGTTGCCCGGGCGGGAACTCCGGCACGGTTCCGGTCCATGGGACGAGAGCACTGGAAGAAGATCTGGGTCGGCTCCGCCGGCAACATGGTCGAGTGGTTCGACTGGTTCGTGTACGCGAGCTTCGCCACCTACTTCGCGGGATCCTTCTTCCCCGAGGGGAACGACACCGCCAAACTCATGAACACCGCCGGCATCTTCGCCGTCGGCTTCTTCATGCGGCCCGTCGGCGGCTGGCTCCTCGGCCGGGTCGCCGACCGCAAGGGCCGCAAGACGGCGCTCACCCTCACCGTCACCCTGATGTCCGCCTCGGCGCTCCTGATCGCCGTCGCCCCCACCTACGCCGTCGCCGACTACGGCGGCGCCGCCGTCCTCCTGATCGCCCGCCTCCTCCAGGGCCTCTCCGTCGGCGGCGAGTACGCCGCCAGCGCCACCTACCTCACGGAGGCCTCGGCGCCGGAGCACCGCGGCTTCGCCTCCAGCTTCCAGTACGTGTCGATGACCGCCGGCCAGATCCTCGGCCTCGGTCTGCTGATCGTCCTCCAGCGGACGATGTCCGACGCGGCCCTGCACAGCTGGGGCTGGCGCATCCCGTTCGTCATCGGTGCCCTCGGCGCGGCCGTCGTCTTCTACCTGCGCCGCACGATGCTGGAGACGGAGGTGTACGAGGAGACCGCGGGCGACGGCGTCGCCGCCGGCGAACAGGGCACCCTCAAGGCGCTCTGGGCGCACCGGCGCGAGGCCTTCCTCGTGGTCGCGCTCACCATGGGCGGGACCGTGGCCTACTACACGTACACCACCTACCTCACCAAGTACCTCTCCAACTCCGCGGGCCTGCCCAAGCAGACCGCGACCCTGGTCTCCTTCTGCGCCCTCATCGTCTTCGCCTGCCTCCAGCCGCTGGCCGGCCGGCTCTCCGACCGGATCGGCCGCCGCCCGCTCCTCATCACCTTCGCGGTCGGCTCCACCCTCCTCAGCGTGCCGATCCTGGCGATGCTGAAGCACGCGGGCTCCTTCTGGCCCGCCCTCGGCCTCTCCCTGCTCGCGCTGCTCGTCGTCACCGGCTACACCTCCATCAACGCCTGTGTGAAGGCCGAGCTCTTCCCGACCGGCATCCGCGCCCTCGGCGTCGCCCTCCCGTACGCGATCGCCAACGCGCTCTTCGGCGGCACCGCCGAGTACGTGGCGCTGTGGTTCAAGGACGCCGGCATCGAATCCGGCTTCTCCTGGTACGTCGCGGGCTGCGCGGCCGTCTCCCTGGTCGTCTATCTCGCGATGCGGGAGACCCGGGACATCGACCTGGGCCGGGTCGGCGCCGCGGGCTCCGGCGGCCCCGGGACCCTGCCCGGACAGAAGCGGGATCAGCTGCCCGTATCGTGAGACCGCCGTCCCGGCGGCTCCCCACCTGTGTCAGACTTCCGGCGTGCTTGCTACCACGATGATTATCGGCAGCGGCGCGCCGGTCCGCAGTGGCCACTGATTCCGCGGCACAACTCCCGCGGCAGTGGACACCGTGCCTCAGACCCGCGCGCAGACCTCTCGCACCCGCGAGGGGTTTTTTCGTTTTCCGGCCCCACCCACGCCGGAGACGTACAGCGCGTGAGAATGGGGGCAAGTGGATCCAGACCTTCCGGAGCCACATCCGACAGGAGCCATCACAGTCATGACCACGGAGAACGGCGAGAGCCCGAGCCTCGACGACCGCCACGTCGACGACAGCTTCCACGTCTTCGACACGACGCTGCGTGACGGGGCGCAGCGTGAGGGCATCAACCTCACCGTCGCCGACAAGCTGACCATCGCGCGCCACCTCGACGAGTTCGGCGTGGGCTTCATCGAGGGCGGCTGGCCCGGCGCCAACCCGCGCGACACGGAGTTCTTCGCCCGCGCCCGCCAGGAGATCACGTTCACGAACGCCCAGCTCGTGGCCTTCGGCGCCACCCGCAGGGCCGGCGGCAACGCCGCCGAGGACCCGCAGGTCAAGGCGCTGCTCGACTCCGGCGCCCCGGTGATCACCCTCGTCGCCAAGGCGCACGACCGGCACGTCGAACTGGCCCTGCGCACGACCCTCGACGAGAACCTGGAGATGGTCCGCGACACCGTCGCCCACCTCGCCTCCCAGGGCCGCCGCGTCTTCGTCGACTGCGAGCACTTCTTCGACGGCTACAAGGCCAACCCCGACTACGCCAAGGCCGTCGTCCGCGCCGCGTACGAGTCCGGCGCCGACGTCGTCATCCTCTGCGACACCAACGGCGGCATGCTCCCCGCCCAGATCCAGGCCGTCGTCGCCACCGTCCTCGCCGACACCGGCGCCCGCCTCGGCATCCACGCCCAGGACGACACCGGCTGCGCCGTCGCCAACACCCTCGCCGCCGTCGACGCGGGCGCCACGCACGTCCAGTGCACCGCCAACGGCTACGGCGAGCGGGTCGGCAACGCCAACCTCTTCCCCGTCGTCGCGGCCCTGGAGCTCAAGTACGGCAAGAAGGTCCTGCCCGAGGGCGCGCTCGCCGAGATGACCCGGATCTCGCACGCCATCGCCGAGGTCGTCAACCTCACGCCCTCCACGCACCAGCCGTACGTCGGCGTCTCCGCCTTCGCGCACAAGGCGGGGCTCCACGCCTCCGCCATCAAGGTCGACCCCGACCTCTACCAGCACATCGACCCCGAGCTCGTCGGCAACACCATGCGGATGCTCGTCTCCGACATGGCCGGCCGGGCCTCGATCGAGCTCAAGGGCAAGGAGCTCGGCGTCGACCTGGGCGACGACCGCGCGCTCGTCGCCCGCGTCGTCGAGCGGGTCAAGGAGCGCGAGCTCCAGGGCTACACGTACGAGGCCGCCGACGCCTCCTTCGAGCTGCTGCTCCGCGAGGAGGCCGAGGGCCGGGCCCGCCGCTACTTCCGTACGGAGTCCTGGCGCGCGATCGTCGAGGACCGCCCCGACGGCACCCACGCCAACGAGGCCACCGTCAAGCTCTGGGCCAAGGGCGAGCGGATCGTCGCCACCGCCGAGGGCAACGGCCCGGTCAACGCCCTCGACCTGGCGATGCGGGCGGCCCTGGAGCGGATCTACCCGCAGCTCGCCAAGTTCGAGCTGGTCGACTACAAGGTCCGCATCCTGGAGGGCCGCCACGGCACCGAGTCCACGACCCGGGTCCTGATCACCACCAGCGACGGCAACGGCGAGTGGGCGACGGTCGGCGTCGGCGAGAACGTCATCGCGGCCTCCTGGCAGGCCTTGGAGGACGCCTTCACGTACGGACTGCTGCGGGCCGGGATCGACCCCGCCGAGTAGTTCGTCGAAATAAACCGACAGGTCCGCTATGTCTTGTTCTGCGGCGTTCGGGTAGCGTCGAGACATGAGGACCAGGTCGCTCACCGCGTTGTCGGCCCTCGCCGGGCTGATACTCCTGCTGCTCCTGGCCCTGGCCCCCTCCGTGGGTGCCAGGGCCACGGGGATACCCGACGTCGCCGCCGCCCTGAAGCAGGGCCCGGTGTACGTCGACCCGGGTGCCGCCGCCCAGCTCTCGCAGGCCGACGCGGACGCCCTCGCCCAGAAGATCAAGGACGCGGACAAGCCGCTCTTCGTGGCCGTCCTGCCGGCGAACGCGGCGTTCCCGCCGGAGGACCTCTTCCAGATCCTGCGCACCCAGACCGGTGTCACCGGCCTGTACGCGATCCGCCTCGGCGACGGCTTCGACGCGAAGGCCGACTCCTCGGTCCTCTCGCAGCGGGCCGTCCAGAACCTCGTCTCCTCCGTACGTCAGCCGGGCGTCGACGCGGCCACCGAGCTGAACAACTTCGCCGACCAGGCCCTCCCCGCCATGCGCGGCTCCGCCCCCGCCACCTGGGGCTCCGTGGGCGCCGACTCCGGGGTCCCCGTCGCCGGACTCGTCACCCTCGGCGCGGTCGTCGCCGTGAGCGGCGGAGCCGCGTACACCGTCGTCCGCCGCAAGAGGCTCCGCAAGGAGGCCGAGGAGCGCGAGGCCCTCGACAAGCTGCGGGTCGTCGTCGACGAGGACATCACCGCCTTCGGCGAGGAGCTCGAACGCCTCGACTTCCACCCCGCCGAGCCCGGCGCCGACGACGCCAAGCGCGGCGACTACGAACGCGCCCTCGACTCGTACGACAAGGCCAAGTCCCTCATGGGCTCCGCGACCCACCCGCACGACGTCCGCGCGGTCACGCAGGCCCTAGACGACGGCCGCTTCTCCCTCGCCCTCCTCGCCGCCCGCCGCGAATCCCGCCCGCTGCCCGAGCGGCGCGCCCCCTGCTTCTTCGACCCGCGCCACGGCCCCTCCACCGAGGACCGCGAGTGGCGGCCCGCCGGCAGTGCCGCCCGCCAGGTCCCGGTCTGCGCCGCCGACGCCGCCCGCCTCGACGACGGCCTCGACCCCCTCACCCGCACCGTCGACACGGACTCGGGCCGCCGCCCCTACTGGGAGGCGGGCCCTGCCTACGGCCCCTGGGCCGGCGGCTACTTCGGCGGCGGCCTCCTCCCCGGCCTCCTCGTGGGCACCATGCTCGGCTCCGCGCTCGCCACCCCGGCGTACGCCACCGAGTACGGCGGCGGCGACTTCGGGGGCGGCGAGTTCTCCGGTGGCGACTTCTCGGGCGGTGACTTCTCCGGTGGCGACTTCGGCGGAGGCGGTGGCTTCGGTGGCGGCGACTTCGGGGGCGGCGGCGGATTCGACGGCGGCGGAGGCTTCTGACCGCACCCTCGTGCGGAACAGCACCGGCGCACCGCTCGACCGACGTCAGACCAGCGGCTTCACCGACATCAGCAGGTGCCGGTGGGTCGGGTCCTCGGCGTCGGTCAGCAGGGCCCGCTGGCCGGGGCCGAGGAGGTGGAAGCGGACCTCCGGGGCGTCCAGCGAGGTCAGCGCGTCCAGGAGGTAGCCGGGGTTGAAGGCGACCGTCATGGAGTCCGTCCCGGTGAGGGTGCCCGGGACGTGCTGCGAGGCCACGTCGTCCTCGTACCCCGCCTGGAGGTGGACTCCCGCGGCGGTGAAGGTCAGCTGGACCGGGCTGTCGCCCTCGGCGACGACCGCCACCCGCTTGGCGGCCTCGGTCAGCGGCGCCCGCTCCGTGACCGCCAGGACGTGGTCGCCGAGGGCGAAGAGCTTGTCGTGGCGGGGGAGCCGGCCGTCGAGCAGCCGGGTGGTGGTGCGCATGCCCGCGCTCGCGAAGCCGATCGAGCCGGAGTCGAGCGCGAGGCGGGCCGGCCCGCCGCCCGCGAGGGAGCGGGCGATCTCGGCCAGCCGGCGGGCCGGGACGACCACGTCGGCGGGCTCCGGGTCGGCGTCCCCCTCGGGCTTCCACTCCAGGGTGCGGACCGCGTAGCGGTAGCGGTCGGTGGCCGCCACCGTCATGGTCGTACCGTCCAGGGCGAGCCGTATCCCGGTGAGGACCGGCAGGGAGTCGTCCCGGCCCGCCGCCACGGCCACCTGGCCGACCGCCGCCGCGAAGGCGTCCCCGTCCACCAGGCCGCGGACCTCGGGCGGCGCGGGCGGGGCGGGGTAGTCGTCGAGCGGCAGCAGGGAGAGGCCGAAGCGGGCGCCGCCCGAGGTCACGGCGAGGCGGGCGCCCTCCACCGCGAGCTCCGCGGGGCCGTGCGGCAGCACCTTGCAGATGTCGAGCAGGCGGCGGCCGAGCACCAGGGCGCGGCCCTCGACGATCGTGTCGGCCTCGACCTCGACGCGGGCGGAGGCGTCGTGGTCGAGTCCGGACACCCGCAGCCGGCCCTCCGACGCCTCCAGGAGCAGGCCGCCGAGGACGGGCATCGGGGAGCGGGCGGGCAGCACACGCGCGGCCCAGGCGACGGCGTCGGTCAACACGCCGCTGTCGATACGGAATTCCATGTCCCCGACGCTAGCGACCCCCACTGACAACGGCGTCGACCAGCGGATTCAGGCGTACCTCACACAGGGTTCTAGCGCTGCTAGACATGGGGGCGATGCTAGGTCTAGTGTTGCCACCAGTCCTAGCGCCGCTAGATCGATCCTCTGGGGGAATCATGGCCACACACCGCCTCGCCACCGTCCTGTCCGTCCTGCTCGGCCTCGCCTGCCTCTGGTTCGGGATCAACTTCCTGTTCGCCCCGGAGTGGGCGGCCACCGGCTTCGGCATCCCCGCCTGGCCCCAGGGCGACGCCGCCGGGTACTTCACGGTCAAGGCGGTTCGCGACCTCGCCAACGGCGCGGTCGTGCTCACCCTGCTCGCCCTCGGCAAGCGCCGCCCGCTGGCCTGGGTGATGCTGCTCCTCGCGATCGTCCCCTTCGGGGACTGCCTCGCCGTCCTCACTCATGGAGGCGGTTACGCCGCCGCGCTCGGCATCCACGCCGCGACCGGCGTCGTCGTCCTCCTCACGGCCGGCCTGCTCTTCGTGACGTCCCGGGACGGGGTCGGGACGAACGCGCCGGTGCGGGAAGGGAATCGGGTCCTTGCGGGTTCTACCGTCTGATCACGACAGCGACCGACAGCAACAGGCAGCAACAAACAGCAAACAGGCAGCAGGGGGAGAGCACGCGATGAGTGACGTCCGCGTCCACGGCACGGTGGAGCCCGGATTCGAGTCCGTACGAGAGGCGTTCGCGGAGGTCGCCGCGAACGAGGCACGGGACGGCGGCGCGCAGCTCGCCGTCCACCACCGCGGCCGGCTCGTCGTCGACCTCTGGGGCGGTGACGGCGTCGACGGGGACTCCCTGCTCGGGCTCTACTCCTCCTCCAAGGGCGCCATGGCCCTGATCGCCGCCCTCCTCGTCCAGGAGGGCGCCCTCGACCTGGACCGCGAGGTCTCCTCCTGGTGGCCCGAGTTCGCCGCCGAGGGCAAGGAGAAGATCACGCTCCGCCAGCTGCTCGCCCACCGCTCCGGCGTGATCGGCGCCGACGGCGGCCTCTCCCTCGAGGAGCTCGCCGACGACCGTCTGACAGCCGCCCGCCTCGCCGGCCAGCGGCCCTTCTGGGAGCCGGACACCGGCCACGGCTACCACGCCCTGGTGATCGGCGCCCTGGTCGGCGAGGTGGTCCTGCGGGCCACCGGCCGGACGGTCCAGGCGCTGTACGAGGAGCGGGTCCGCGCCCCGTACGGCATCGACTACTACCTCGGCCTGCCCGAGGAGCTGGAGCCCCGCTTCCGTACGGCCCTGCCGATGCTGCCCACCCCTGCCGAGCAGGCACTCCTCGCCGCGAACCCGATCGCCCCCGACAGCCTCCTGGCCATCGCGTTCAACTTCCACGCCGACCCGCCCTTCGACATCGTCGGCTACGCCAACTCCCGTGCGGTACGGGAGCGGGCACCCCTCTCCGGCGGCGGCATCGGCTCCGCGCGCGGCCTCTCCCGGATGTACGCGGCGATCGCGGGCGAGCTCGACGGCCGGCCCCCGCTCCTCGCGCCCGACACGCTCGCCGAGGTCGCCCGGATCCACTCCGAGGGCACCGACCTCGTGACCGGCTCGGAGAACGCCTTCGGGCTCGGCTTCGTCCCGCTCGCCACCCGCCACCCCTCCCTGAGCCCGGCGGCCGTGGGCCACAGCGGCGCTCCCGGCTCCCAGGCCTTCGCCGACCCGGCGACCGGCCTCGCGTACAGCTACGCGCGCCGCCGCTTCGGCTTCATGGCGGGCCCGGGCGCGGCCGAGAACGACCGGCTGGTCCCGGCGGTCGTCGAGGCGGCCGAGCGGGCCGTCTGAGCCGTAGGGGGAACGCCGAGCGCCCGCCTTCCGCTGTCGCGGAGGGCGGGCGCGCTCGTGTGTCGTCCGGGGCGAAGCCGGGGTCAGGCGGCGTTCTTGATCGCGGAGATGTCGAAGTTCAGCTTGACCTTGTCGCTGACCATCACGCCGCCGGTCTCCAGGGCCGCGTTCCAGGTCAGCCCCCAGGCGGAGCGCAGGATCTCGGCGGAGCCCTCGAAGCCGACGCGCTCGTTGCCGTAGACGTCGGTCGCGGTGCCGTTGAACTCCAGGTCGATGGAGAGCGGCTTGGTGACGTCCTTGATGGTCAGGTCGCCGGTGATCCGGTACTTGTCGCCGCCCAGCTGCTCGGCGGTCGACGAGCGGAAGCTCATCAGCGGGAACTGCTCGGCGTCGAAGAAGTCGCCGCTGCGCAGGTGACCGTCGCGGTCGCCGATGCCCGTGTCGATGGAGGCGATCTTGACATCGATGGAGGCGGAGGAGGCGCCCGGGTTCGAGCCGTCGAGCTTCAGCGCGCCCTCGTGCTCGGCGAAGGTGCCGCGGACGTTCGTGACCATGGCGTGACGGACGGTGAAGCCAATGCTGCTGTGGGCCGGGTCGATGGTGTAGTCACCGGTCAGGGCGGCCAGGGCGGGGTCCACCGGGAGGGTGGCGGTGGCGACGGCGGACTCGTTGCTCTTGCGGTTGAACAGACCCATGACTGACAGCTCCTTGATCGGGATGTGTGCTGAGCGGTTCTTGTTGAACCTTCAACGAGAATGACTGTAACCCCATTCCGTTCAACTTTCAACATCTCTGGAAACCGTTCACCCGATCGAGGCCGCCAGGGCGCCGAGGCCCTCTTTCGGACGCGCGTAGAACTACGGCACCATCTCCCTGCGTCACTGATTCCTCCGCGCCACCGGCACCACCTGCACCGCCGTCCCTAACCGTCACGGTCACCAGCAGGAGGCACTCCCGATGAAGCTCCGCTCCGTCCTCACCGCCCTCGCCCTCGTCCTCGGGGCGCTCTTCGCCCCCGGCGTCGGCGTCCTCACCGCCCCGGGCGAGGCCCACGCGGTCACCAAGATCAGCCACGCCACCGCGACCTCGATGTTCCGCAACTCCGGCATCACCTGGTCCTCGTCCGGCGGCTGCTCCGACCGCTACAACTCCACCTGTACGTCCTTCGAGCAGCTCAACCTCGCCACCGCCCAGGGCGCCCAGACCCTCAAGAGCGCCAGCGGCTGCGCCCTCAACGTCACGGGCGGCACCGAGACCGGGCACGCGAGCGGCACGTACTCGCACTGGAACGGCTACAAGCTCGACTTCAGCAAGTACACGTGCGTCGGGAGCTACATCAAGAACACGTTCACCTACATCGGCCTGCGCGGTGACGGTTCCCCGCAGTGGAAGTCCGGCGCGGGCAACATCTACGCCGACGAGGGCAACCACTGGGACGTGACCTTCTACAACTGCGGCGGCTGCTGACCGTACGCCCCGCCCGAAAAGGCCCTCTCCGATGGTCACTTGGACTAACCGGAGGGGGTTCTTGGACTGGAGGGGCCCGTGCGGCGCGATCTCGTTGACGGTGCCGGGGGGACGGGGCCAACTAGTGCGCATGCCCCTCCCCAAGTCGCGAAGAATCCGTGCGGCCTGCGCGCTCGCCGCCGCTTCATCCGCCGTGTTCGCCCTGTCCGGCCCGGCGCTGGCAGAGGCCGGCACCCCCCTCGCCGAGGACGCAGCCGCAGCCGCCGCCGCGGCCACCACCACGGCCGGCGCCGTCATCGCCTCCGCCCAGCTCTCCGTCGCCGTCGCCGAGGACTTCCCCCGCGTCCTCTCGTACACCGACCGCGCCGGCGGCGCCCGCCTCCTCGGCAGTACGGCCCCGGTGACGCGGGTCGTCCTCAACGGCACCCCCTACGCCGTCCAGGCCAAGGGCGCCCCCGTCCTGACCGCCTCCTCCGCCGCGTACACCCTCGCCTTCCCCGACCTGCCCGGCGTCGAGATCGACGCGAGCCTGAGCGTCCAGGGCCGGACCACCACCTTCCGGGTCACCGCCGTCCGCGACACCGACACCTTCCGCGTCGGCACCCTCGACATACCCGGCCACGACCTCGTCTCCGTGGGCTCGTCGGACGGCGGCGCCGCCACCGCCTTCACCCGCCTCGACCCGGACTCCACCCGCACCGCCGACGTTTTCGCCCAGGTCACCGCGGGCACCCCGGCGCAGACCGCGCCCGTCGGCGCGAGCTACGCGCTCGTCAACACCGGGCAGCTGGCCGCCGCCGTCGAGTCCAACTCCAGCTACGACAAGCCCTCCGGCGCCTCCGCCCGCGACGGCGCCCGCTTCTGGCACCAGGCCAGGACGACCGCGACCGAGACCCGCGTCGGCGTCTGGTCCGGCCAGTGGACCTACCGGGGCGCCGGCGCCCCGCAGCCCGAGAGCGGCGACGACCTGCCCTGGGCCAAGGTCGTCGTCACCCCCGACGCCAACGCCGACGGCGCCACCGACTGGCAGGACGGCGCCGTCGCCTTCCGTACGATCGGGATCAAGGCCCCCGGCAGCGACCAGACCCCCGGCCGGGTCGTCGCCCACATCCCGTTCAACTTCGCCTCGCAGGCCACCCACCCCTTCCTGCGCACCCTCGACGACGTCAAGCGGATCTCGCTCGCCACCGACGGACTCGGCCAGTTCGCCCTGCTCAAGGGGTACGGCTCCGAGGGCCACGACTCGGCCCACCCCGACTACGGCGGCAACTACAACAAGCGCGCCGGCGGCCTCGACGACCTCAACGTCCTCCTCAAGGAGGGCAGGAAGTGGGGCGCCGGATTCGGCGTCCACGTCAACGCCACCGAGTCGTACCCCGAGGCGAAGAACTTCAGCGAGACCCTCGTCGACCGGACGAAGCCCGGCTGGAACTGGCTCAACCAGAGCTACTACATCGACCAGCGCCGGGACATCAACAGCGGCGACCTCGCCCGCCGCTTCCAGCAGCTGCGCGACGAGACCGACCCCAACCTCTCCGCGCTCTACATCGACGTCTACTACACGCACGGCTGGATCGCCGACAAGACGGTCCAGGCCGTCCAGAAGCAGGGCTGGAACGTCGCCACCGAGTGGTCCGAGAAGTTCGAGCGGGCCTCCCTCTGGTCCCACTGGGCCAACGACCTCGACTACGGCGGCGCCACCAACAAGGGCCTCAACTCCCAGATCGTCCGCTTCATCCGCAACGGCGAGAAGGACGTCTGGAACAACCACCCGGTCCTCGGCCAGACCGCGCTCGTCGACTTCGAGGGCTGGACCGGCGAGACCGACTGGAACGACTTCACCGCCAACATCTGGCAGCGCAACCTGCCCGCCAAGTACCTCCAGCAGCAGAAGATCACCCGCTGGAACGGCAACGACCTCACCTTCACCGGGGGAGTCCGCGGCACCGTCGAGAACGGCCGCCGCACCTTCTACGAGAACGGCCGCAAGGTCCTCGACGGCGACGCCTACCTGCTCCCCTGGGCCGGCGGCACCAAGCTCTACCACTACAACAAGACGGGCGGGAAGACGAGTTGGGCCGTGCCCGGCACCGCCTCGTACACCGTCCACAAGCTCACCGACAACGGCCGCACCCAGACCGCGACCGTCCGGCCCGTCAACGGCCGCATCACCCTCGACGCCGTCGCGGGACAGCCGTACGTCCTCTACCGCGCCGCCCCCGTCGCCCAGGACCCGCTCTGGGGTCAGGGCACCCCGGTGAAGGACCCCGGCTTCAACGACAGCCGGCTCGGCGCCTGGTCGAAGACCGGCACCGTCGCCCGTGACACCGACGCCCAGGGCCGCAACAGCGCGAAGCTCACCGGCACCGCCGCCGCCTCCGTCCACCAGCGGATCACCGGCCTCACCCCCGGCGAGCGGTACACCGCCTCCGCCCTCGTGGAGGTCGAAGCCGGCAAGACCCGCCCCACCACCCTCTCCATCGGCGGACAGTCCGTCACCGTCGAGCGCTCCGCCCTCGACGACCGGGTCGCCGCCTCCGACTGGAACGGCACCCGCTTCCAGCGCGCCAAGGTCACCTTCACCGCCCCCGCCGACGGGTCCACCCCGCTGCGGATCGAGGCCGCGAGCGGCAGCACCGCGACCGTCCGGACCGACGACGTCCGGATCGTGGCCAACGACCCCGCCACCAAGGCCGGAGCGGTCGCGTACGAGGACTTCGAGGCCGTCGACCAGGGCTGGGGCCCCTTCCTCAAGGGCGACTCCGGCGGGACGACCGACCCGCGCACCCACATCGCCCAGCTGCACGCGCCCTACACCCAGGCCGGCTGGAACGGAAAGCTGATCGACGACGTCATCGGCGGCGCCGAGTCCCTCAAGTCCCACGACGAGAACAGCGGGCTCGTCTACCGCACCGCGCCCTGGACCGTCCCGATGAAGGACGGGCACAGCTACCGCGTCGCGTACGACTACCAGTCCAGCCACGCCGGCGCCTACGAGTGGGTCACCGGCTACGACCGGACGAGCGGCAGCGGACCGGCCGTCGAGACCCGCCGCACCCCGATCGGGCAGCAGCGGACGACCGGGCACTTCTCCGAGACCGTGACGGCCGGCTGCGGCGACACCTGGACCGGACTCCGCAAGCGCGGCGACGCCCCCGACGGCGCCGACTTCGTCCTCGACTCCTTCACCGTCACCGACCTCGGCCCGGCCGCCGATCGGGCCGCCTGCGGCACCCTCGCCGTCACCGCCCCGGAGACCCTGGAGCCCGGCCGCGCCAACGAGGTCACGGCGACCGTCACCAACGACGAGGCCGCCGCGATCACCGGCGCCCGGGCCGCGATCGCCCTCCCCGAGGGCTGGACCGCCGAACCGGCCGCGCCCGTCGCCGTCGAGCCGGTCGCGGCGGGCGGCAGCGCCACCGTCACCTGGCGGGTCACCCCGCCCGTGGACGCCCCCTACCGCCCGTACACGCTCGGCGCCGAGGTCACGTACGACCTCGGGGGAGGCGCCCGGAAGCTCACCGCCGCCACCACCGTCCGCACCCTGCCCCCGCCGCCCACCGCCGACAGCTGGGCGAGCGACCTCGACTGGACCTCGGCCGCCAACGGCTGGGGACCCGTCGAGCGCGACCTCTCCAACGGCGAGACCGGCACCGGCGACGGCTCCGCGCTGCGGATCGGGGGAGTGACGTACGCCAAGGGGCTCGGCAGCCACGCCCCCGCCAAGGTCCGCTACTACCTCGGCGGCCGGTGCACCTCCCTCACCGCCGAGGTCGGGGTCGACGACGTCCAGGCCAGCCGGGGCACCGTCCAGTTCAGCGTCCTCGCGGACGGCACGGAGAAGGTGAAGTCCCCGGTCCTCAAGGCCACGGACACCGCCTGGTCGCTGACCGCCGACGTCACCGGCGCCTCCTACGTCGACCTGGTGGTCGGGGACGGCGGCGACGGCAACGGCAACGACCACGCGGACTGGGGGAACGCCCGCTTCCACTGCGGGAGCTGAAGCGGCGGCCGATGCGGCGGGTGACGCGGCGGCCGAGTGGCCGAGGCAAGGCGGAAAGCGCTTTCGCTCCTCCCTGTCGTGCTCATTGATTGCGTCGGAAAACCGGTGTTACACCAGGCGTCGAACGGTCTCCACCACTTCCCCCGGGAGGCTCCCGTGTCCGTCCCCGCCTGGTCCCGCCGTACGTTCCTGATCACCGCGTCCGCCGCGACCGCGGCCCTCGGACTCCCTCTCCCCACCGCCCACGCGGCGGAGGCGGAAGGGGAGTTCGAGGCGCTCCGCCTCCGCTGGCTCGACCTCCAGCTCGGCTCCGGCTTCGACGCCGGGGCCGAGCCCTACGCCTCCAAGCTCGCCGAGACGGGCACGCTCGCCCGCGCCTTCCGCGCCTCCATGGCCCCCGCGCCCACCTCCCTCTGGCCCGGCGTCACCTTCGACCCGCCGGCCGGCATCACCCAGAGCTACAGCCGCCTGTGGACCATGACCCAGGCGTACGCGCAGCCCGGCACCGGCCTCACCGGCGACCCGGCCCTGCTCGCCGACGTCCTGACCGGACTCGACCACCTCTCCGCCACGGTCTACCGCGCGGGCGCACCGCGCTACGGCAACTGGTGGGAGTGGCAGATCGGCAGTCCCCGCCTCCTCATGGACATCGTCGCCGCACTCCACCCGCACCTCGGCGCCGAGCGGATCGCCGCCGCCTGCGCCGCCGTCGACCACTTCGTCCCGGACGCGGTGCTCACGAACTACAGCGGCACCTCCACCGGCGCCAACCGCGTCGACCTGTGCCGCTCGGTCGCCCTGCGCGGGGTCCTCGGCGCGAACCCCGCCAAGATCGCCCTCGCCCGCGACGCCCTCTCGCCCGTCTTCCCGTACGTGACCCAGGGCGACGGTCTCTACGCCGACGGCTCCTTCGTCCAGCACACCTGGGTCGCCTACTCCGGCACGTACGGACAGGTCATGCTCGACGGCCTCGGCCGCCTCTTCTCGCTCCTCGCCGGCTCCAGCTGGGCCGTCACCGACCCGAACCGCCAGATCGTCCTCGACAGCGTCGAGAAGGCCTACGCGCCCCTCATCTACGACGGCCTGATGATGGACAGCGTCAACGGCCGCGCCATCAGCCGCGGATACCTCAAGAACGACGACCGCCAGATCATGCGCTCCGACCACTTCCACGGCCAGGGCGTCATCGCGGCCGTCGCCCTCCTCGCGGGCGGGGCCTCCGCCGCCGAACGCGACCGCTGGCACGCGCGCGTGAAGGGGTGGATCGAGCGCGACACCGTCTCCCCGATCCTCGCCGCCCGCCAGTTCGGCGTCGCCGACCTCGCCCGGCTGCACGCCGTGGCCGCGGCCCCCGTCCCGGCTGCCCCCGAACCCACCGGGCACCGGCTCTTCGCCGCCATGGACCGGGCCGTGCACCGCCGCCCCGGCTGGGCCGCCAACATCGCCATGGCCTCGCAGCGGATCTCGTACTACGAGTGCGGCAACGGCGAGAACCCGCGCGGCTGGCACACCGGCGCCGGCATGCTCTCCTGGTGGACGCCCGACCTCGGCGACCAGTACACCGACTGGTTCTGGCCCACCGTCGACCCGTACCGCCTCCCCGGCACCACCGTCTCCACCAAGCGGCTCGCCGACCGCGCCGGCGGCGAGTGGGGCGCGCCCCGGCCGGCCGTCCGGTGGGTCGGCGGGGCCACCGACGGCGAGTACGCGGCCGTCGGCCAGCACCTCAAGGGCCTCGGCTCCACCCTGGAGGCCCGGAAGTCCTGGTTCTGCGCGGCGGACGCCGTCATCTGCCTCGGCGCGGGGATCACCGCGACCGACGGGGTGCCCGTCGAGACCGTCGTCGACAACCGCCTCCTCGGCGAGGCCGGCACCCAGGCCTTCGCCACGGGAGACCGCTGGGCGCACCTGGACGGCCACGGAGGCTGGGTCCTCCCCGAGGGCACGGCGAACCTCCGCACCGTCCTCGACGACCGCACCGGCGCCTGGAGCGACATCAACACCACCAGCTCGACCGAGCGCCGCACCCGCCGGTACCGGACGCTCTGGCTCGACCACGGCACGGACCCGGTCGCCGCCTCCTACGTGTACGCGCTGCTGCCCGGCGCCTCCCGGGCCCGGGTCGCCGCCCGCGCCGCCGACCCGGACTGGCTGCGTGTTCTCGACAACACCGCCGAGCGGCAGGCGGTCGCCGTCCCGTCCGTCGGACTGACCGCCGCGAACTTCTGGCAGGCCGGTACGGTGGGGCCGCTCACGGTCACCGCCCCGGCGAGCGTCCTCGTCCGCAGGCACCGCTCGATGCTCGACCTGAGGGTCGCCGAACCGCCCCGCACGGGTCAGCCGATCGAGCTGACCTGGGACCGCCCGGTCCGCCGGGTGCTGGCGCACGACCCCTCGGTGGAGGTGCTCGGGACGGGCGGCTCGCTCCGTCTGCGGATCACCCCCGGTACGGCGGGTGCCACGCACCGTTGCGAGGTCCTCGTCTAGGCGCCGACTCGGCCTGTGTGAGAACCCTACAAACACGGGGGGTCCCTGGCTGTTGACTCGGGCTGGACAGGTGACGGTTCTGTCCAGCCCCACCAGGAATCGACACGGGAGACTGTACGGAGTCGACGGCGGGGTTTTCTTGTCCGGCTTCGTAGGGTCGACACATGACCGTTGTGGACGAGATCCCGAGCGAGCCCGCTGACGCCCGTGGCCGAGTGGCCGAGCTGCACGTCCTGCGCGAGCAGGCGCTCCGCGGCCCGAGCGAGCGGGCCACCGAGGCCCAGCACGCCAAGGGCAAGCTGACCGCTCGCGAGCGCATCGAGCTGCTGCTCGACGCCGGTTCCTTCAGCGAGGTCGAGCAGCTGCGCCGGCACCGGGCGACGGGTTTCGGGCTGGAGGCGAAGAAGCCGTACACCGACGGTGTGATCACCGGTTGGGGCACGGTCGAGGGCCGTACGGTCTTCGTCTACGCGCACGACTTCAGGATCTTCGGCGGTGCGCTGGGCGAGGCCCACGCGACGAAGATCCACAAGATCATGGACATGGCCATCGCGGCCGGTGCGCCGCTGGTCTCGCTGAACGACGGCGCGGGCGCCCGTATCCAGGAGGGCGTCTCGGCGCTCGCCGGCTACGGCGGCATCTTCCAGCGCAACACCCGGGCGAGCGGGGTCATCCCGCAGATCTCGGTGATGCTCGGCCCGTGCGCCGGCGGCGCCGCGTACAGCCCCGCGCTGACCGACTTCGTGTTCATGGTCCGTGAGACCTCGCAGATGTTCATCACCGGACCGGACGTCGTCAAGGCGGTCACCGGCGAGGAGATCACCCAGAACGGCCTCGGCGGCGCCGACGTGCACGCCGAGACCTCCGGCGTCGCGCACTTCGCGTACGACGACGAGGAGACCTGCATCGCCGAGGTCCGCTACCTCCTGTCGATGCTCCCGCAGAACAACCGCGAGAACCCGCCCACCGTCGCCTCCGAGGACCCGGCGGACCGCCGCTCCGACGTGCTGCTCGACCTGGTGCCCGCCGACGGCAACCGCCCGTACGACATGCACAAGGTCATCGAGGAGCTCGTCGACGAGGGCGACTACCTGGAGATCCACGAGCGCTGGGCGCGCAACATCATCTGCGCCCTGGCCCGGCTCGACGGCCAGGTCGTCGGCATCGTGGCCAACCAGCCCCAGTCGCTGGCCGGTGTCCTCGACATCGAGGCCTCCGAGAAGGCCGCCCGCTTCGTGCAGATGTGCGACGCGTTCAACATCCCGATCATCACTCTTCTGGACGTGCCCGGCTTCCTGCCGGGCGTCGATCAGGAGCACGGTGGAATCATCCGCCACGGCGCGAAGCTGCTCTACGCGTACTGCAACGCGACCGTGCCCCGGATCAGCCTGATCCTGCGCAAGGCCTACGGCGGCGCCTACATCGTCATGGACTCCCAGTCCATCGGCGCCGACCTGACGTACGCCTGGCCCACCAACGAAATCGCGGTCATGGGCGCCGAGGGCGCCGCCAACGTGATCTTCCGCAAGCAGATCGCCGAGGCCGAGGACTCCGACGCCATGCGTGCCCGCATGGTCAAGGAGTACAAGGCCGAGCTGATGCACCCGTACTACGCGGCGGAGCGCGGCCTGGTCGACGACGTCATCGACCCCGCCGAGACCCGCCAGGTGCTCGCCCGGTCCCTCGCGATGCTCCGCACCAAGCACGCCGACCTGCCGTCCCGCAAGCACGGCAACCCGCCTCAGTAAGAGGAGCCACCCCACGTGACCACCCCTGCCAATCTTCTCCGTGTCGAGAAGGGCCTCGCCGACCCCGAGGAGCTCGCCGCCATCACGGCGGTCCTGCTCGCCCGTGCGTCCGCTCAGCCCACCGAGACGTACGACGGCCGCTCCACGGCCGGCTGGCGCCGCCTTGAGCGCCAGTCGGGCTTCCGCCCCTCCCACTCCTGGCAGGGCTGACCCCCGCCGCACCGAAGGCCCCCGCTCCCACCCGGAGCGGGGGCCTTCGGCGTACCACGGCCCGCACGAGCCCGCCGGACGCCCGCCGTACGGCTCCTGCACGCCCGCTGTACGCCCGCCGTACGCACGAAGGAGGCGGCCGTCGCGTACCTCGGCGGCGGGAAGCGGGCCGTCGGGGAAGGATGGGCGAACGGTCTCGACG
>NZ_JBSGTX010000052.1:0-65864 GCF_053607625.1 Streptomyces sp. NPDC055103 | reverse complement strand
CGACCCCCCTGCGGAGTCGGGGCCGCCGGCGTCAGCACGCCGCAGGCCGTTCGCGTTCGCGGCGCGGCTCACGTTCGCACGGGTGCGCGACGGCGCGGCCGTTCGTGCCCTTTGGGACGTTAGACCGTTAGGGGTATCGCGGACGCACTCGGCGTCCCGGTCGGAAGGATGCCCATGTCCACGAAGCGCGTTACCCGTCGCCTGCTGGTGCTGTCGGCCACGGCGGCCACCTGCACCGGCGCCCTGAGCGTTCCGGCCGTGGCGAGCACCAACGTTCTGGCGCTGGGAAATGCCGCCTACGACACCACGATGATCAACAAAGACCACGATGTCACAGCGGTTGGTGAGACCGCTTACAGCAGCGGCCTGGGCAACGGTCTCGTGCAGTTGCCGGTGGCCCACCCCAGCAACCGCGGTGGTGGTGGCAGCCTGCTCTTCTCGGATCGCGGGCTGAAGACCCACGTCACAGCGGTGGTCTGGGAGCGATGAGCGGCCGGCGGTTGAGGGGGCTCCTGGCCAGGATCTGGACGCCGGCCGTGGTCCGAAGGCGCCTTCAGCAGGACGCCTCGGCGGCCGGACTGGCGTCCGGGGCGGTGTCCGGCGCGGTGTGCGGCAGCGGCCCGGTGAACGGCTACCAGGTACTGGAGCAGGTGGTCCGCCTGCCGGTCAGCACATGGCGCTACCACTGGGACCCTCCGCACGTACGCCACTTGGGGCCCATGGCGCAGGACTGGTGGAAGGCCTTCGGGGTCGGAGAGAACGACCGGACGATCTGCTGCACCGATGCCAACGGGGTGGCCATCGTCGCCATTCAGGCACTGCACCGGGAACTGACGGAGCTACGGGACGAAGTCGCGTCCCTGCGTGCCCGGAATGCACCCACGCACCACCCTGGCAAGCCCCGAACGTCCGGCTCGGGCTGAAGACGGGCCGCGGCTTGGCGCTCACCCGCCTGCCGTGTCCGCTCCGGTTGCCCGGCTCAACCGGGCGGCGAGACGGACGGCGGTCTTCTCCCCGGCCCGCTGCCTGATCAGACCCTCTTTGGCAGCTGCCCGAAGCCAGACCTCCGAGCTGTCCTCATCGGCCTTCAGCACTCGCGCGGTCACCACTACGGGATTCAGACCGCCGGCACCGCCACCGGCGACGATGCGGATCGTCTCGTCCTCACCAGGGCGAACGGGCACGGTCTCAATAACTCGGCCCGCCCTCCCGAGCACACCGGAGGCGCGCTTCACCGCATCGTCGAAGGGCAGGGGAACAAGCAGATCGACCTCATGGACGTTCTTCCCCAACAGCTTGGCCACCACCCGAACCAAGCGCCCACTAACCCCACCCACTGCGCCCAGAGCAGCAAGCTCCTCAGCCAAGATCTGGTCTTCGCTCTGATCCACGGACCCCACCCCCACCGACAGACCGCTCCTACCGGGCGACCACACGCTGTTCCGCTCGGCAGACCATGGTGACGCATGCCCATCGTCGAGGCACACCTAGGCGCCATCGTCGTGTCGACGCGTACCCCGGTCGGTGGCCCCATTGGTCCACTCCACTGACGCGTCCCAGGCCCGGGGGCCCGTCTCCGCGAAAGTCCGCCGAATGGCCTCCAATCCCGCCCTGACGTGGGAACTTGCCAACTGGTAGGGGTGATTGACGGATCGTCCGGGAGCCGATACCCCTGTACGGGTTCGGTCCCGCACGCCCCCGCGTCACACCCCGCCACTGGAGGCTGCCTTGCTCCAATCCGCGCCCGACAGACGGGTGTCTCCGTCGTCCCGGTCCCCCCGCCGCGTACCGAGGGTGGCGGGCGCCGTCGCGTCCGTCGCTCTGCTGCTTCCCCTGATGTCCGTCGCCCCGGCCGCCGTCGCCGACGTGCCAAATGCGGGCACCCTGCAGGGGCAGTTCGCGCGGGCGTCCGCACGCCACGGCGTGCCCGAGAGCGTTCTGCTCGCCGTCTCCTACCTGCAGTCGCGCTGGGACACGCACGGCGGTGCGCCGAGCGTGACCGGCGGCTACGGGCCCATGCACCTGACGAACGCGGTGACGGCGCTCACCGAGGCGGTTCCGCACCACTCCGAGGGCGAGGAGGACGCGCGCGGCGACTCCTCGCGCCCCGCCCGGACGGCGGCGGACGCCCCCGTGCCCGCGCCCGAGGCGCTGCCCGGCCGGCTGCGGACCCTGGAGCGGGCGTCCGCGCTCTCCGGGATCCCGGCCGAGGAGCTGCGCGGCTCCACGGCCGCGAACATCGAGGGCGGGGCCGCCCTGCTCGCCGCGGCGCAGCGGGAGGCCGGGCTTCCGGCGAGTAGTGACCCCGCCGACTGGTACGGGGCGGTGGCGCGCTACTCGGGCGCCGACGACTCGGCGACGGCCGTGACGTACGCGAACGACGTGTTCGACGTGATCCGGACCGGGGAGTCCCGGACGACGGACAGCGGTCAGCGGGTGACGCTGCCGGCCGCGCCCGCCGTGGCGCCCGCCACGGAGCAGGCCGACGCGCTCGGGCTGCGTAGGCCGGCCGCCGGTCCGGTGGAGTGCCCGCGGTCGGTGGCCTGTGAGTGGATCCCCGCGCCGTACGAGGAGTTCGGCGACGGCGACTACGGCAACCACGACAAGGCCGACCGGCCCTCGTCCCAGTCGGTCGACTACATCGTCATCCATGACACGGAGGCGGTCTGGGACGTCACGCTGAAGCTGGTGCAGGACCCGACGTACGTGTCGTGGCAGTACTCGCTGCGCTCCTCCGACGGGCACATCGCGCAGCACCTGCCGCTCAAGGACGTCGGCTGGCACGCGGGCAACTGGTTCGTGAACGCCAAGTCGGTGGGGCTCGAACACGAGGGCTTCCTCACCGCGCCGGACAACTGGTACACGGAGGCGATGTACCGGACGTCGGCACGGCTCGTGCGGTACCTCGCCCAGCGGTACGGCATCCCCCTGGACCGGCAGCACATCCTGGGGCACGACACCGTGCCGGGGACGGTGACCTCGACGATCCGGGGCATGCACACGGACCCAGGCCCGTACTGGGACTGGGCGCACTACTTCCAGCTGCTCGGCCGACCGATCACGCCGAGCGCCGGTCCGGACGCCGGGGTGGTGACGATCCGGCCCGACTACAGCGCCCATCAGCCGGTCTACACGGGCTGTGTGAAGGCGGGCGAGGTCTGTGCGCCGCACGGGAGCGGGGCGGTGCGCCTGCACACCGCGCCGAGCGCCGACGCGCCCCTGGTGAAGGACATCGGGCTGCGGCCGGGTGGGCAGGACTCGACCACCGGGGTCAACGACACCGGGGCGCGCGCCTCGACGGGGCAGAGCTTCGCGGTGGCGGAGCGCCGGGGCGAGTGGACGGCCGTCTGGTACCTCGGGCAGAAGGCGTGGTTCCACAATCCAGGAAAGGAGCCGACGGCGGTGAACGCGCGCGGGCTCGTCCTGACGCCCCGGGAGGGGCTGGCGGAGGTCCCGGTCTACGGGCGGGCCTATCCGGAGGCCTCGGCCTACCCGGTGGGGGTTCCGGTGCAGGCGGTGTCCCCGCTGCCGTACAAGCTGCTCGCGGGTCAGCGGTACGTGGTGGGTGACCGCACTCCGGGTGAGTACTACTTCGCGCCGGTGTTCGACAGCAGCGGGCACACGGTCGTCCGGGGCCAGGAGGAGTACTACGAGATCCAGTTCGGCCATCGGGTGGCCTTCGTGAAGGCCGCTGACGTGCGGGTTTCCCAGGGCTGACGGAGGCGTGGCCGAAAGATGATCAGTGGGGCCGGAGGTTCACTCCGACCCCACCGCATCGGCGTTCATACGACTATTCGGGAGATCGCGTGCGCCATCCGGGCGACGGGTAAGGCTGGGCCGGTCATCGCACCTGCTCACCGGAAGGCCCCTCAGGAAATGCCTCAGCCCTTCGTTATGCCGGATTTCTATGTTCCGTATCCGGCGCGGCTCAATCCCCATGTGGAGACCGCCCGCACGCACACCCGTGACTGGGCGCGGGAGATGGGGATGCTGGAGGGCTCCGGCGTCTGGGAGGAGCACGACCTCGACTCCCACGACTACGCGCTGCTCTGCTCGTACACCCACCCCGACTGCGACGCGGAGGCCCTCGACCTCGTCACGGACTGGTACACGTGGGTCTTCTTCTTCGACGACCACTTCCTGGAGATCTTCAAGCGCACCCAGGACCGGGCGGGCAGCAAGGCCTATCTGGACCGGCTGCCGCTCTTCATGCCGGCGGACCCGGCGACGGGGATGCCCGAGCCGACCAACCCCGTCGAGGCGGGCCTCGCGGACCTCTGGCGGCGGACGATCCCGTCGATGTCCGACGCCTGGCGGGTGCGGTTCGCCGAGGCGACCGAGCACCTCCTCTACGAGTCGCTCTGGGAGCTCGACAACATCAACGAGGGGCGGATCGCCAACCCCGTCGAGTACATCGAGATGCGCCGCAAGGTGGGCGGCGCGCCCTGGTCGGCCGGTCTCGTCGAGTACGCGGCGGGCGCCGAGGTCCCCGACCGGGTGGCGTACTCCCGGCCCCTGCGCGTCCTCAGGGACGCCTTCTCGGACGCCGTGCACCTGCGAAACGACCTGTTCTCGTACCAGCGCGAGGTGGAGGACGAGGGCGAGAACAGCAACGGCGTCCTGGTCCTGGAGAAGTTCCTGGGCTGCACGACGCAGGAGGCGGCGAACGCCGTCAACGACCTGCTGACGTCCCGGCTCCAGCAGTTCGAGAACACGGCCCTCACCGAGGTGCCGATGCTCGCCGTGGAGAGGGGGCTGGGGCCCGAGGAGTGCGCGGCCGTCGCGGCGTACGCGAAGGGGCTCCAGGACTGGCAGTCCGGCGGGCACGAGTGGCACATGCGCTCCAGCCGGTACATGAACGAGGGCATGATCGGCGGCCCGTCCCACCTGGAAGGGGTGCTCGGCACCTCGGCGCTGGACATCCGCACGCTCTTCGGGCGTCCGGCCGCGTCGCGACTGCGCGCGCTCACGCACGTGCCGCACGAGCACGTGGGGCCCTCGCTGCTCCCGGAGTTCGACCTGCCGTACCCGCTCACCCTCAGCCCGCACCACCAGGAGGCGCTGCGCCGCTCGGTCGACTGGGCCGAGCGCGTGGGCTTCCTGAACGACATCTGGGACCGGCCGATGCTGGAGGGCTTCGACTTCGCGCTCTGTTCGGCGGGGCTCGACCCCGACGCCACCCTGGAGGAGCTGGAGCTCAGCGCCGAGTGGCTGACGTGGGGGACGTACGGCGACGACTACTACCCCCTCGTCTTCGGGCGGCCGCGTGACCTGAGCGGCGCGAAGCGGTTCACGGAAGGGCTCAAGGGCTTCATGCCGCTGGAGGATCCGGCGGCGGCCGTGGCGGCGACCGCCTCGCACCCCCTGGAGATCGCCCTCGCCGATCTCTGGGCCCGCACAGCGGGCCCGATGGGGTCCGACGCGCGCGCCCAGCTCAGGGTCGCCCTGGAGGCGATGCTGGACAGCTGGCTCTGGGAGCTGCACAACCAGGCGCAGCACCGCGTGCCCGACCCTGTCGACTACATCGAGATGCGCCGGACCACCTTCGGCTCCGAGCTCACGATGCTGCTGTGTCGGCTGCGGCACACG
Source organism: Streptomyces sp. NPDC055103 (assembly GCF_053607625.1). NCBI lineage: Bacteria > Bacillati > Actinomycetota > Actinomycetes > Kitasatosporales > Streptomycetaceae > Streptomyces > Streptomyces sp. NPDC055103. Next base: position 60,275 of record NZ_JBSGTX010000052.1, on the reverse strand, counting down.
GAGGCGCTGCCCGCCGAGATCTACCGGACGGGGACGGTGCGCGCCCTGGAGCACTCGGTGGCCGACTACGCGACGCTCGTCAACGACCTGTTCTCGTACCAGAAGGAGATCGAGGTCGAGGGCGAGGTGCACAACTGCGTCCTCGTGCTGCAGAAGTTCTTCGACTGCGACTACCCGACGGCCGTGGCGATGGTCGACGACCTGATGCGGGGCCGGCTCCGTCAGTACGAGCACCTGAAGAAGAACGAAGTTCCCCTGCTGTACGAGGACTTCGCGCTCGACCGCAAGGGCCGGGCGGCCTTCGACGCGTATCTGCGGGAGCTGGAGGACTGGCTCGCGGGGATTCTCAACTGGCATCAGGGCGTGCGGCGTTACCGCGCGGAGGACGTCCATCTGGGCAGCGGCACCCCGCTGGTGGGGCGTGGTCTGACGGGGCTCGGCACCTCGGCCGCGCGGGTCGCCGCGCTCATCGGTTCCGCGCCGCGCTGAACAACTGACGAGGGCCGCCTCCGGGGATTCCCCGGGGCGGCCCTCACGTACGGGGCGGACGGCCCTCACGTACGGGACAGGGTGCGGCGTCAGGTGCGGCGGCCGCGCAGGTCGTCGATCTCGCGGCGCTCGCGCTTGGTGGGGCGGCCCGCGCCCCGGTCGCGCACGGCGGCGACGGCCACGTGCTCGCGGGGCGGCGGGGGCGGGCTGTTGTCCACGAACGCCTCGGCGGCGACGGGCGGTCCGACCCGCTTGACGTGCAACTCCTTGACCTCGACGATCCGTTCACGGCCGCCGTGGAGGAGCCGGACCTCGTCGCCCGGCTTCACCGACTGCGCGGGCTTGGCCCGGTCGCCGTTGACCTTCACATGCCCGGCGCGGCAGGCCGCGGCGGCCTGGGCCCGGGTCTTGGTGAGGCGTACCGCCCAGATCCAGGCGTCGACGCGCGCGCTCATCGGCCCCGCTCCCCCTCAGCCCTGCTGGAACAGCTCGGCGGGCAGCGGCTTGAGCAGCGCGTACAGGTCGTCGGTGATCGGCCGGTCCCAACTGGCGATCGTCACGAGGACGTTGTCGCTGCGGTCGAACTGGACGCAGGAGATGCGGCTCTCGGAGAGCTTGAGGCGCCGGACGATGAGGAGGTTGTCACCCTGCATCACGGGGACGTCCTCGGTGTCGAGCACCTCGACGGGCTCGTCGTTCTCCAGGGCCGCCAGGAGCTGGGCCACCTCGAAGGGGATCTGCCCGTCGCCGAGCTCGCGCGCCGGGGAGCCGTCGGGGAGGTTACCGATGATCATCGCGGGGCCGCGGCCGCCGAAGAGGTCGTACCGGAGGAACACGCCCTGGCAGGAGCCGTCGGGGGCGGGCAGCAGACCGGCGCCGAGATTGCCGGGCCAGTCGCCCGGATCCATGGCCAGGACGTCGAAGTCCGGGCCCGCGGGTGAGGCGGCGCTGCGGCGGCGGAGGAAGGACATACGGCCATGGTACGTGCCCCGGCGCGCGATGCCGCGCGCCGGGCGCCCCGCTCCCGTCAGGGCTGCTCGCCGGGGCGGCCCGTCTTCCGCAGGGCCTGGTCGAGGCCGGTCCGGTCGGTGCCCAGTTTCCGGTAGACGGCCGAAAGCAGCCGACTGACGGTGGTCGGTTCCACGCCGAGGTGGAGGGCCACGTCCTGGTCGCGGACGGTGAGCTCGGCGGCCTGGCGCTCACGGGCGGTGAGTGTGTCCGTGCCGGCCGGGTGGAGGGCGCGGGGGCGCAGCCCGGCCGCAGCCAGCTCGGCCCGCGCCTCGTCGACGAGGCCGTCGGCACCGCAGTCCTGGGCGGCCTCCAGGCCCCGGTAGAGGTGCTCGGCGGCCTCCTCCGCTCGTTCCGTGCGGCGGAGGGCGGCGCCGAGGGCGACGAGGGAGCGGGCGAGCTCGTACGCGGCGGGCGACTGGTCGAGCCGGTCGACGGACTCCTCCAGGAGCTTCACGCGGTCGGTGGGCTCGGAGACCTCGGCGAGCACCCGGAGCGCCGAGCCGATCGCGGAGGGTGCGCCGTACTGCCGGGCGCGGGCGACCGCCTCCTCGGCGGTGCGCCGGGCCCTGGCGGGGGTCGTGACGGCCTCGGCGACAGCGAGGTGGAGCTGCCAGGGGCACCAGGCGGGGTTGCGCATGCCGCGCGGGTCGAGACGGCGGCCGACGGCTGCCAGCTCGGCGGCGGCCTCGTCGACGCGGCCGCGGGCGAGGAGCAGCTCGGCGTGGACGGTCTGGGAATCGGGGAAGGTGACGGCGGCCGGGAAGGGATCGCCGAAGTCGTGGTCGCGGGCGATGCGGTCGGCCTCCTCGACGCGGCCGCGGGCGAGCAGGACCTCGATGGTGACGCCGACCGCGTACCACTGGGCGGGGGTGCGCGGTCCGACGCGCTCGGCGAGGCGCAGTCCGGCGCGGACGAAGTCCTCGGCCTCGACGAGGCGGCCGCGGCGGTAGCGGATGTAGCCGAGCAGGGTGTACGCGAAGGAGAGGTGCGCCCCGCGCCAGCCCTGGCGCTCGAACTCGGCGGTGCCGGCGGCGAACAGCTCCTCGGCGCGGCCGGGGCGGTCGGCGTAGAGGAAGGTGAGGGCGGTGAGGACCGGGACCTCGAAGCCTCGGCTCTCGTCGGCCCAGCTGAGGCCGCCTTCGAGGGCGCGCTCGGCGTGCCCGACGGCGACGGCGGAGGGTTCGGCGCGCAGGGTGGCGTCCCAGGCGCGGAGGCCGATGACGTACCGCTCGGTGAGGTCGCGGCCGGTGAGCCGGTCGGCGAGGGCGGTGAGGCGGCGGGAGCGGGCGGGTGACTCGGGTTCGTCGGCGCGGAAGGCGTCCCACATGAACTTCTCGGCCTGCATGCGAAGGCGGCTGCGGGCGTCGGTGGTCTGCCGGGCCTCGCGGCCGAGGAGTTCGGAGGCCTCGACGAGCCGGTCGCTGTGGGCGAGGACCTGGGAGAGGCGGTAGACGATGCCGTGGCGGAGGGCCGGGTCGGCGATGGGCTCCTCCAGGGCGGCGCGCAGGTGGTTGACGGTGGTGGCGGGTTCGGTGAGGAGGGAGGAGCAGCCGAGCTCGAAGAGGACGGCGGCCCGGTCGTCGGCGGCGGGAGGCTCGCGCAGGGCGCGGGCGAGGAAGCGGCGGGCGGCGTCGGGGGCGCCGGCGCGGAGGTTCTCGCGGGCGGCAGCGCGCAGGTGGCCGACGGCCCAGGAGTCGCCGTCGGGGTGGGTCTCCAGGAGGTGGCGGGCCGCGGCGGTGGAGCCGAGGCCGGCGTCGACGACACACCAGGCGGCCTGGCCGTGGTAGGCGACGCGGGTGGCGGCGGGGATGGAGCGGTAGACGGTGGTGGCGATCAGGGGATGGACGAACTGGAGGGTCTCGTCCGGACCTTCGGCCTCGGCGAGCACGCGGGCCTCGCGCAGGCGTGCGGCGCAGTCGGCGACGGCCTCCTCGCCGAGTGCGGCGACGGCCCCGGCGAGCTGCGGGGAGATCTCGGTGCCGAGGACGGCGCAGGCCCAGGCGAGGCGGACGGTGGCGGGGCCGAGGCGTTCGAGGCGGGTGACGAGGCCGCTGCCCTTGAGGGCGGCGGCGAGGTCGCGGAGTTCGTGGGCGCCGCCCGCGGTGGGTTCGAGGCCCTGGTCGCGGACCTTGGCGGCGAGCTCGACCGCCTCGAAGGGGTTGCCGGAGGTGACGGTCCAGCACTCGTGGCAGAAGGCGTCCTCGGCGTGGGCGCCGACGCGGTCGCGGACGAGCTGGGCTATGGCGTCGGTGGTGAGCGGGGCGAGACCGAGGGGCCGTTGGCCCGAGCGGCGGCCGGTGAACTCCGCTCCCTCATCGGGGAGTTCGTCGGGCCGGTAGGCGACGACGAGGAGCATGGGCAGTTCCTCGGCGCGCGGCGCGAAGGCGGCGAGCCAGCCGAGGGACTCGGGGTCTGCCCAGTGGGTGTCGTCGAGGACGACGACGAGCGGGGCGCGCCGGACGGCGAGGTGGGTGAGGACCCAGTCGAGTCCGTCGCGCAGGCCCTGCGGGTCGGGCGGGGAGCCCGCGCCGGTGGCACGCAGTCCGAGGGCGGGGCCGACGATGTCGTACCAGGAGCCGAGCCGTTCGCGGAGTTCGGTGTCGGAGGCGTGGGCCAGTTGGGGCTGGAGGAGCTGCCGGGCGACGTGGAAGGCGACCCGCTGCTCCTGGTCGCCGCCCCGGGCGGAGAGCACGGTGCAGCCGCGGGCGGCGGCGAGGCGCCGGATCTCGGCGAGCAGGGTGGTCTTGCCGAGCCCGGCGGGGGCGGCGTAGGCGAGGAGGCCGCCGCGCCGGGCGGCGCGGGGGAGGTCGGCGGAGTCGCCGTCGAGCGCGTCCGACGGACCGGGGAAGGGCCTCGGGGCCGCGCCTGGGAACGGCCTCGGGCCCGTGGCGGCGTCCGCGCCTGGGAACGGCCTCGGGCCCGCGGCGGCGTCCGCGCCCCGGAGGGTGGCGGGCCGGGCGAACGGTGGCCCCGCGTCGGGGACCGCGACGAGGCGGGGGCCGCGGGGCGCGGGCACACGGTCGGGCCGACCGGGGGGTGCCTCGCCGAGGCCGGTCAGGAGGTCGAGTGCCTCCTCGGCCGCCGTGAGCGCCGCCTCGCGTTCGAAGAGGCCGAAGCCCTTCCGGGCCTGCCTGCCGTCCTCAGCTACCACGTTCCACCCCCACACCGGGGGCGCGCGCCCGGCGTACGGTGCGGAGTGCCGGGCGGGAGGCCCCGCGAAGGCCCCAGCGTACGCCCGGAGGAGTGAGTTGAGACCCTCAAACGCCCAAGCGAGGGCGCGCGGTGGCGTCCACCGCTCATTTGGCTCGGCAGAGAGCGGTGGTGAGCACCTTCATGGCGGCTGTCGCCGCCGCGTCGGACAGGGTCAGACCGGTTTTGGCGGAGAGCGTGACCTGCCGCTCGTCGTCCGCGGAGGTGAAGCTGAACGTCTGGTATCCGACGACCTCTCCCGTGTGGCCGACGACCGGCCCGTCGGCGGCGCACGTGTTCGCGTTGCTCTCCAGGCCGAGGCCGTAGGAGCGCCCAGGCCGCCCGGGGTTCATGGGCTGCGTGGCACGCATCTCCCGCAGCAGGCGGGGCGGCAGCAGCCGGCCGTCGAAGAGCGCCTTGTAGAAGGTGTTCAGGTCGTGGGTGGTGGAGATGAGGGTCCCGGTGGCCCAGTAGACGGCGGGGCTGAACTCGGTGAGGTCGGTGGGCGCGGCGCCCGCTCCCCGGCCGTCGAGCCATTCGTAGCCGTGCAGGTGCGGGCCGGGGATGCTCGGGGTGGCCGGGAAGGAGGTGTCCTTGAGACGCAGGGGCCGCAGGATGGGGCGGTCCGTCTCGTGCCGGAGCGACCGCCTGGTGACGTGCTCGACGAGCAGTCCGAAGACGACGTAGTTGGTGTTGGAGTACTCCCAGGTGGTGCCAGGGGCGGGTCTGTCCGGCGCGTCGGTGACGAGTGCGATGAGCTCACGCGGGGTGTACGTGGCCTTCTGCGCGTCCCGTACCGGGTCGGGCTTCCTCAGCAGGACGTCGGTGTAGCGGGCCAGGCCGCTGGTGTGGTGGAGCAGCTGGCGTACGGTGATGTGCTCGCCGCCCGGCGCCACGCCAGGGAGCTGTCCCTCGATGGTGTCGTCCAGCCTGACCCTGCCCTCGGCCACCAGCTGGAGGACGAGCGTGGCGGTGAAGCTCTTGGTCACGCTTCCGGCCCGGAAGCGGTCACCGGCCTTGGCGGTACGTCCCGTGGCCAGATCGGCGGTCCCGCTGCTGCCGTGCCATGCGCCGCGCCCGGTCCGTACCTCGGCCACGGCTCCGGGGACGCCGGCGGCGACCGTGGCGTCGAGGCCTGCTGGAGCGCGACCCGGTCCGGCCCGGGCCCCGGGGCGGCGGGAGCGGCTGGAGTTGACTTCAGCCTAGGCCGGTGGACCCTCCCGACGATCATGACTGGGGAGGAGTGACGCCCTTCTCTTCCCTAGGGGTTACCCCGAGGGGGCTCCGAGGGGGCTCCCCCGCCTTCGCGAGACGTTCGAGAACGGCCAGCGCCTCCTCCGCGTGGGCGTGTTCCACGAAGAGGTGGTCGTGGTGGAAGCCCGCCACCACGTTGCAGCTGAGCCCCGCCCCGGCGAGCGCCCCCGCGACGGCGGCCGTCAGCCCGACGGCGTCGAGCGCGGAGTGCACCCGCAGCGTGATCCGGCCCGCCACGTAGTCGTACGGGAGGGCCGCGGCGTCCGCATCCTCCTGGCGTACGACAAGGGTCAGACCCTCGTCCTCGGCGACGGTGACCACCGGGGCGACCCCGGCCGGGGCGGGGCCGTCCACCGTGGTGAAGACGTAGCGGCCGGGGTCGAGTTCCGGCCGCATCCCGGCGAGCAGCCGGGTCAGATCACGTTCCGCGTTCATGGACGTCAGGGTAGGTGTGCCCCGCCGTCACGACTCAGCGGGTGGGCGGGGTGTCGCCGACGAGCCACATGGAGAAGAACTGCGCGCCACCTCCGTAGGCGTGGCCGAGCGCCCGGCGCGCGCCCTCCACCTGGTGCTCGCCCGCCTCGCCGCGTACCTGGAGTGCCGCCTCGGCGAAGCGGATCATCCCGGAGGCCCCGATGGGGTTGGTGGACAGCACGCCGCCGGAGGGGTTCACGGGCAGGTCGCCGTCGAGTTCGGTCACCCCGGCCTCGGTGAGCTTCCAGCCCTCGCCCTCCTCGGCGAAGCCGAGGTTCTCCAGCCACATCGGCTCGTACCAGGAGAAGGGCACGTACATCTCGACGGCGTCGATCTCCCGCCGGGGGTCGGTGATGCCGGCCTGGCGGTAGACGTCGGCGGCGCAGTCCCGGCCCGCCTGCGGCGAGACGAAGTCCTTGCCGGCGAAGAGGGTCGGTTCGCTGCGCATCGCGCCGCCGTGCACCCAGGCGGGCGGGCGCGGTGAACGGGCCGCGCCCTCGCGGTCGGTGAGGACCATGGCGCAAGCGCCGTCGGAGGACGGGCAGGTCTCGGAGTAGCGGATCGGGTCCCAGAGCATCGGGGAGGCCTGGACCTTCTCCAGGGTGAGGTCGTGCTCGTGGAGGTGGGCGTACGGGTTCTTCAGCGCGTTGCGCCGGTCCTTGTACGCGACGAGGGAACCGGTCGTGTCGGGGGCGCCGGTGCGGCGCATGTAGGCCCTGACGTGCGGGGCGAAGAAGCCGCCCGCGCCGGCGAGCAGCGGCTGCTGGAAGGGGACGGGCAGGGAGAGGCCCCACATGGCGTTGGACTCGGACTGCTTCTCGAAGGCGAGGGTGAGGACGGTCCGGTGGACGCGCGCCGCGACGAGGTTGGCGGCGACGAGCGCGGTGGAGCCGCCGACCGATCCGGCGGTGTGCACCCGGAGCATCGGCTTGCCGACGGCGCCGAGCGCGTCGGCGAGGTACAGCTCCGGCATCATCACGCCCTCGAAGAAGTCCGGGGCCTTGCCGATGACGACGGCGTCGATGTCCGCCCAGGTCAGCTCGGCGTCCTCCAGGGCGCGGACGGCGGCTTCGCGAACGAGTCCGGCGAGCGAGACGTCCCGGCGGGCGGCGACGTGCTTGGTCTGGCCGATGCCGACGACGGCGACGGGCTCTTTCGATGTCACGGCCTTACCTGACATGGGGCTCCCCTTCCAGGACGGCGACCAGGTTCTGCTGGAGGCAGGGCCCTGAGGTGGCGTGGGCGAGGGCGCGGTCGGAGGCGCCCCGGTGGATGCGGGCGGCGGCCTCGCCGAGGCGGACGAGTCCCGCGGCCATGACGGGGTTGGCGGCGAGGGCGCCGCCGGAGGGGTTGATCCGGACGGTGTCGTCGAGGCCGAGCGCCCTGGCGAGGACGACTTCCTGGGAGGTGAAGGGCGCGTGGAGTTCGGCGGTGTCGACGGGCGCCTCGAAGGCTCCGGCGCGCTCGGCGGCGAGGCGGGTGGAGGGCGAGTCGGTGAGGTCGCGGACGCCGAGGGAGTGGGCCTCGATACGGTGGTCCATGCCCCGGATCCAGGCGGGGCGCTCGCAGAGTTCGCGGGCCCGGTCGCCGGCGGCGAGGATCACGGCGGCGGCTCCGTCGCCGATCGGCGGGCAGTCGCCGGTGCGCAGCGGCTGGACGACGTACTCGCCCTGGGGGCGGGCGCCGGGCAACTGGGCGTGCGGGTTCGCGGCGGCGTCCGTGCGGCTCCGGCCGGCGATGGCGGCGAGCGCGGGTTCGTCGGTGTGGCCCGCGTCGACGAGCGCCTGGGCCTGGAGCGCGGCGAGGGCGACGGAGTCGGGCCAGAGGGGGGCGAGGTAGTAGGGGTCGAGCTGGCGGGTGAGGACGTCGCGGACGGAGCCGGGCGAGGACTTCCCGTAGGCGTACACGAGGGCGGTGTCGGCCTCCCCGGTGAGGAGCTTCACCCAGGCCTCGTACAGGGCCCAGGCGCCGTCCGTCTCGACGTGGGACTCGGAGATCGGCGGCCAGGCGCCGACGCCGTCGAGAGCCATGGTGAAGGAGAAGGCCCGTCCGGCGAGGTAGTCGGAGGAGCCGGAGCAGGTGAAGCCGATGTCGGAGGTCTTCAGTCCCGTCTGCCGGAGCACGTCGTGCAGGACGGGCATGACCATCTCGACCTCGGAGAGGTCGTCGGTGCGGCGGCGGTGGTCGCTCTGGGCGAAGGCGACGATCGCCACCTCTCGTCCCGGCCGGTGCGGCGTCACAGCAGCTCCTTGTAGGTGTCGTAGTCGGCGTCGGGCTCGCCGGTGGGCCGGTAGTGGTCGGGGTAGCGGCCGTCCTCGCTCCACACGGGTTCGACGCGCAGGCCCATGCGGACCTGGTCGTACGGAATGCCGGCGATGCGGCCGTGCAGGGCGAGCCCGGCACCGTCGAGGGCGATGTGGGCGTAGACGTACGGGACCTCGATGGCAGCGCCCTTGGCCTTGATGTTGACGATGCAGTACGTCGTGACGGTGCCGCGCGGGCCGACCTCGACCTGGTCGGTGGTGGCGACCCCGCAGGTGGGGCAGGCGCCGCGGGGCGGCACGTACACCTTGACGCAGGAGGGACACCGCTCGCCGACGGTACGGCGCTCGGCGAGCGCGTGGAGGTAGCGGGTCTGGGCGCGGCCGGGGCTGTAGGTGTAGTCGAGGCGGGCGGGAGCGACGATACCGGTGACCGGGGTGTCGCCGAACTGTCCGTCGTGCGGCCGTGGTTCGACCGCACGGTCGTCCGCGGGGCCGTCCGTGGGGTCGTCGCTCTCGTACGCGTACGGCTCGAAGCAGGCGATGTCGGTGATGGCGCCGGAGCGTTCGGCGGCCCAGCGGATGCGGACGCGCAGCCCGGTGCGGACGGCCTCGGGGCCGGGGGCGTCGAGGGCGTGGAGGAGGGCGGTGTCGGCGCCGTCGAGGCGGACGAGGACCCAGGCGAAGGGCGTCGCGAGCGGCTGTCCGGTGCGGGGCTCGGGGTTCCAGGCCCAGGTGGTGACAGTGCCGGTGGCGCCGACCTCGACGAGCTCGCGGAGTTCGGCGGCGGTGGCGGGGTCGTACTCGACGGGCGGGACGAGCACGTCGCCCGTCTCGGTGCGGACGCCGAGCACGGTCCGCTCGCGCAGTCCGGTGAGGAAGGCGGACTGGACGGGGCCGAGGGACCGGGTGAAGGGGAACTCGACGACGAGGGGGGCTTGGAGGGCCTCCGGCGGGGAGGCGGGGACGGGTGTCATGGGGCGGGCTCCTTCGATGAGGGCGGTGGCGTCCGGTGCGGGGTGGTGCTGCTGCCGCTGCGCGGGGGTTCTCCCTGCCCCGCCAAGGGGCCGGGCGGGGGGCGGCGGACAGGTCACTCCCGCCGGTACACCGGCGGCCGCTTCTCCGCGAACGCCCTCGCCCCCTCCTTCGCGTCCGCCGTGTCGAAGATCGGCCAGCCCCGCTTCAGTTCGGCTGCCAGCCCTTCGGTCTCGGTCATCTCGGCCGTCTCGTAGACCGACGCCTTCACCGCCTCGACGGCCAGCGGGCCGCACGCGTTGATCCGTTCGGCGATGTCGAGGGCCGCGTCCAGCGCCGTGCCGTCGGGGACGACGCGCCCGACGAGGCCGATGCCGGCCGCCTCCTCCGCGGTGTACGGGCGCCCGGTGAGGAGCATCTCCAGGGCGTGGGTGCGGGCGATCTGGCGGGGCAGGCGGACGGTGGAGCCGCCGATGGGGAACAGGCCGCGCTTGACCTCGAAGAGGCCGAAGGTGGCGGAGGTGCCGGCGACCCGGATGTCGGTGCCCTGGAGGATCTCGGTGCCGCCGGCGACGCAGTAGCCCTCGACGGCCGCGATGACGGGCTTGCGCGGGCGGTGGTGGCGCAGCATCGCCTTCCAGTGGAGGTCGGGGTCGGCTTTCAGCCGGTCCCGGTACTGCTCGCCCTCCATGCCTTTGCCGGCCAGCGCCTTGAGGTCCATCCCGGCGCAGAAGGCGCCACCCGCTCCGGTGAGGACGATCGAGCGGATGCCGTCGTCGGCGTCGGCCTCCAGCCAGCCGTCGTGGAGGCCGACGAGCATCGGCAGTGAGAGGGCGTTCTTGGCCTCGGGCCGGTTCAAGGTGAGGACGAGCGTGGCGCCTTCGCGCCGCACGTCCAGGTGTTCGGTGCCACCCATGGGGTCTCCCGTCTCCAGTTCTGGAACAGGTTGCAGGAGTGGGAGGTCCAGTTCAATAGTTTTCTGACACTCAGTCAGATTCTTCTGCGCATCCCCTTCCCCCCGTCGGCGGTCGGCGCTCTAATGACCGCCGAGTCACTGCGTACCCGTACGAGTCAGCGCGAGCCGGGGTCAGGAGGAACGGTGGAGTACAACCTTGCCGACCTGTTCGAATCGGTGGTCGACGTGGTCCCGGACCGCGAGGCTCTCGTGTACGTCGATCACCCGGGCACGGGTGAGGAACGCCGCCTCACCTACGCCGGACTCGACGCCGCGGCCAACAGGATCGCCCACCACCTCATCGAGTCGGGCATCCGTCCCGGTGAGCACCTCGGCCTCCACCTGTACAACGGCGTCGAGTACCTGCAGACGGTCCTCGCCTGCCTCAAGGCGCGGATCGTGCCGGTCAACGTGAACTACCGGTACGTGGAGGAGGAGCTCGTCTACCTCTACCGGGACGCCGACCTCGCCGCGCTCGTCTTCGACGCCGAGTTCACGGAGCGGGTGGCGTCGGCGCTGCCGCAGACGGAGAAGCTGCGGCACCTCGTGCGGGTGGGTAACCCGCCCACCCGTCGCCCGACCACCACCCCTCAAGGAGCTGCTGCGCAGCACAGCGCCGAATTCGAGGGAGCGCCGGCGCTCGACTGCGTACCGTTCGCCGAGGCGGAGGCCGCCGGCTCGCCGGAGCGGGGCTTCGGCCCGCGCTCCGGGGACGACCTCTTCATCATCTACACCGGCGGGACGACCGGGATGCCGAAGGGCGTCCTGTGGCGCCAGGAGGACCTGTTCTTCGCCGGCCTGTTCGGGGGCGAGCCCTCGGGCGAGCCCGTGAAGCGCCCCGAGGAGCTCGCCGAGCGGGTCGCGGCCGGCAGCCCGGGCATCACCTTCTTCCCCGCGCCGCCGCTGATGCACGGCACCTCGACGCTGACGGCGTTCATCGCCTTCAACTACGGCCAGCGCGTCGTCCTGCACCGCAAGTACGTGCCGGAGGAGGTCCTGCGCACCCTGGAGAAGGAGAAGGTGTCCAGCATCTCCCTGGTGGGCGACGCCATGCTGCGCCCGCTCGTGGACGCGCTGCACGGACCGCTCAGGGGCACGGACCTGTCAGCGCTGTTCAGCCTGTCGTCATCCGGGGCGATCATGTCGGAGACCGTACGGGCCCAGCTCCAGGAGCTCATGCCGAACGTCCTGCTCCTCAACAACTTCGGCTCCACGGAGTCCGGTTCCAACGGCCGCGCCACGGACGACTCCGGCCCGGACAAGGGCTTCCGGCTGCACGTCAACGAGCGCACCCAGGTCGTCGACGTGGCCACCTACGAGCCCGTCGCGACGGGCGAGGTCGGCAGGCTCGCCCAGCGCGGGCACGTCCCGCTCGGCTACTACAACGACCCGGCCAAGACCGCCGAGACCTTCTTCCAGAAGGACGGCGTGCGCTGGGTGCTCCTCGGCGACATGGCGACCGTCGACGAGGAGGGGGTCGTCACGGTCCTCGGCCGCGGCTCCCAGTGCATCAACACGGGCGGCGAGAAGGTCTACCCGGAGGAGGTGGAGCAGGCCCTGAAGTCCCACCCCGACGTGTACGACGCCCTGGTCGCCGGGGTCCCCGACGCCCGCTGGGGCAACCACGTCGCCGCGGTCGTCCAGCTCCGGGCGGACGCCCCGCCACTGGACCTGGAGGCGGTGCAGAGCCACTGCCGCCCGCGCCTCGCGGGCTACAAGGTGCCGCGCCAGCTGGTCCTCACCGAGCGGATCCAGCGCTCCCCGAGCGGCAAGGCGGACTACCGCTGGGCCCGCTCGGTGGCGGTCGACGCGGACGCGAAGACGGACGCGGATACGGACGCGGATACGGACGCGGGTGGGTCCACCGGGGGTTGATCCCGGGCCGGGCCAGACCGGCCGTATCACGTCTACAGACCGAACTCCCTCACGGCGCCGAGGAATTCGCCCGGCCTGGACGCGTGGATCGAATGCCCGGCATCGATGGTGACCAGGCGAGCGCCGGGAATGCGGTCGGCGAGCCAGGACTGCTGCTCCTGGGGCACGTGGCTGGACGGGCCCCCGGCGAGTACGAGGGTGGGGGCCGTGATCGCCGGGAGGCCCTCGCGCCAGGCCGGGTCGGGGGCGTTCAGCTGGGCATCGGTGGTGGTGACGATCCCCCAGTCGAAGGGGAGCCGCCCCTCGGGGCGGTCGGCCACCGGGCGCGGCGGGTCGAGCGGGAAGAAGACGGGCGCCTCCTCCAGGACGAGACGGCCGATGAGGCCCGGCTCCCGCTGGGCGAGGAGGTACGCGGCCGCGCCGCCCATCGAGTGGGCGACGACGGTCGCCCCGGCGAGACCGAGGGCGCGCAGGAAGCCGCCGAGCTCGTCGCGGAAGTCCTCGAAGCCGTAGCGGCCCGTGCGGTCGCTCAGTCCGTGGCCGGACAGATCGAGGGCGTACACCCGGTGGTCGGCGGCCAGCTCCTCGGTGACGGCGTGCCAGCCGGTGCCGTCCTCGCCCCGGCCGTGGACCAGGACGACGGGCGGGGCCTCGGGCCCGCGCACCCGGTAAGCGAGGCGTACGCCGTCCACGGTGACCGTGTGGACCTCCGGGTCGAGGAAAGCGGCGACGGGGCGGACGAAGGCGTCGGCGTCGTCCACCCAGGGGAAGTGTCCGGCGCCGGGCAGGACGACGAACTCGGCCTCGGGGAAGCAGGCCGCGGCCTCGGCCGCCCTGGCCGGGGTGGGTCCGGCGTCGTACTCCCCCGCCAGGATCAGCACCGGCGCCTTGAGCGCGGTCAGCGCGCGCCGGGTCGCCTCCGGGTCGTAGGCGCCCTCGCCGTGGTAGGCGGAGGCGGCCTCCCACCGGATCTGCCGTTGCGCTGTCGCCGCGTGTTCCCGGGCGGCCTCGTCCCAGCGGCCGTAGGCGAAGGGCGCGGTGATCTCCATGACGCGCGGGAGCGGGGTGTCGGGGCCGATCGTGGCGACCCCGGCCCAGGCCTCCGCGTACCACGGCTGGTCGGCGAAGATCGTGACGGCCTCGTCCCACTCCTCGTCGGTGGTGCCGAGGCCGAGCGCCCATCCGCTGGAGGTGACGAGGACGAGGGAGCGGACGCGGTCGGGGTGGGCGGCGGCGTACAGGGTGGCCAGGTTTCCGGCGGCGGAGTGGCCGAGGAGGTCGATCCGCTCCAGGCCAAGGTGTGCGCGGAGGGCTTCGACGTCGCCGACCTGGCGGTCGCAGCGGTACGTGCCGGGGTCGGCCGGCTCGGCGCTCGCTCCGGTGCCGCGGGCGTCGAGCACGACGAGGGTGCGGTGGGCGGCGAGACCGCCGAGGTCGCCGAGGTAGGCGGCGTCGCGCATGGGCCCGCCCGGCAGACAGATCAGCGGCTCCCCCGCACCCTCCCCGAGTGTCCGGTAGGCGAGTTCGGTCCCGTCGTACGTCGTGAAGGTCGGCATGCCGCCGATCATCACCGCCTGCTGTTGATCTTCGCAACGGATTTCGCCGAGGGCATGGACGACGGGGGGAACCGGCGGGAGAACCGGTAGGAGGAACCTTGGGTGGACCCTTGGGTGGACCGGTGGGAGGACCGGTGGGAGGACCGGCAGCGGGTTCGGCGGGCGCTCCCGAGGGCGCGATACGGTGGACGGATCCGTCCCCGCCATGCGAAGGAACCGTTCCACCGTGCCCGAGACCCGGGAATCCGCTCTGCGCGGCGACTGTGCCAACTGCTTCGGGCTGTGCTGCGTGGCGCTGCCCTTCGCCAAGTCGGCCGACTTCGGCGTGAACAAGTCGTCCGGTGAGCCCTGCCGCAACCTCCAGGAGGACTTCCGCTGCGGCATCCACACGCGGCTGCGGCCCAGCGGGTTCCAGGGCTGCACGGTGTACGACTGCTTCGGCGCGGGACAGCGGGTCTCCCAGGTGACCTTCGGCGGCGTGTCCTGGCGCGAGGCGCCGGAGACCGGGCGCCGGATGTACGAGGTGTTCCCCGTCGTACGCCAGCTCCACGAGCTGCTGCGCTACCTCACCGAGGCCCTTGCCCTGTCGGCCGCCCGCCCGCTCCACGCCGAGCTGCGCGCGGCTCTCGCCCGGGTCGAGGCGCTGGCCGGAGGAACGCCGGACGCGCTGGAGAAGCTCGACGTGACGCCCGTGCGGGCCGAGGTGAACCCGCTGCTCCTGCGCACCAGCGAGCTGGTCCGGGCTTCGGCCGGCGGCCGGCCGAAGAGCCGGCGGGGGGCCGACCTGATCGGCAAGCGGCTGCGCGGGGCGAAGCTGCGGGTCACGGATCTGCGCGGCGCGCTCCTGATCGCCGCCGACCTCACCGGCGCCGACCTGACGCTCACCGATCTCATCGGTGTCGACCTGCGGGACGCCGACCTGTCGGGCGCGGACCTGACCGACGCCCTCTTCCTCACGCAGCCACAGCTGAACGCGGCGCGCGGAAACGCCGCGACCCGCCTCCCGGCGGGCTTCGAGCGCCCCGCGCACTGGGCGACCTGACGCACCGACCGCCCCGATCCCCGGTTCAGCGAGGCCCGACCACGAGGATCTCGCCCACGCGGTGACCCTCCTCCACGGGCCGGTGCAACGTCGGCGGCCAGTACCTCGTCGACGCCTTCGCCACCCTGGCGGCCGGCGGCACCCTCTCCAGCGTGGCCGCTCCTCCGAGGCGGTACAGGCTCTCCTCGGTCGGCGCCTCCACGGCAAAACCGTCCTGGATCTCGCGCAACCGACCGGATCCGACACCGTCACCACAAGCTCAGAAGCTGTACGTGTACGGGGTCGTCGTGGAGAGCGTCAGGAAGCCGAGGCGCTGGAGGATCGGGCGGCTCGTCTCCGCCGCGTCGACCTGGACGTAGCGGTGGCCGCGGGCGGCGGCGATGCGGGCGCGGTGGGCGACGAGTGCGCGGTAGAGGCCGCGGCCACGCCAGGCCTCGACGGTGCCGCCGCCCCAGATTCCGGCGAAGTCGGTGCCCGGGGAGAGTTCGAGGCGACCCGCGCTGACGGGTTCCCCGGCCGCGAGGGCGACGACCGCGGTGACCGTGTCCGGGTCGGCCGCGAGCCGGTCGAGGAGCTGGCGGCCGATGTGGGAGCTGTCGGTGCCGAAGGCGCGTTCGTGGACCTCGACGACCTGGCGTACCCCGGCCTCGTCGGTGACCGCGTGAAGTTCGACGCCTTCGGGGAGCGGCACCTCCTGAGGCAGGGCCGCGGCCTCGGCGGCCATCAGGGTCTCGGGGTCGTCCACCGTGAAGCCGGCGGCGAGGAGGCGGTCGGCGAGGTCGGCCGGGGCGTCGTGCCCGTACAGCTTCCACTCGAAGGACAGTCCGGCGGCGCGGTAGTGGGCGATCTGCCCGGCGATCACGGCGTCGGCCCCGGGGCCGTCGAGGCCGGACCACAGGACGCCGTTCCAGGCGTGCGCCGGCCCGGTCTGCCGGACGACGGGTCCGACGCGCTCGACACGGCAGCCCGGCCCGTCGGGGCGCGCCTCGCGGCGCAGTTGGCGGTCGTAGAGGTCACGGAGGTACTGGGGTTCCATGCGGGTCACTCCAGCACCCCGTCCGGCGCCCCGGCAACAGGTTTCGCCTGGCCAGGGCGCTGGGGTCGGGTGCGGGGTCGGCACCGGAGTCAGAGCCGGGGCCCTGGGGTCGGGGTCGAGGCAGGGGCCGCGGTCGGGGCCGCGGTCGCGGTCGGGGCCGCGGTCGGCGTCGGGGCCGCGGTCGGCGTCGGGGCCGCGATCGGGGCCGGGGCCGCGGTCGGCGTCGGGGCCGCGATCGGGGCCGGGGCCGCGGTCGGCGTCGGGGCCGCGGTCGAGGTCGAGGTTGGGGTTGGGGTCGAGGTCGGGGTCGGGGTCGGGGTCGAGGCAGGTGATCGGGAAGCCGTCACCAAGTGACGGGGAGCGAGACCGGGCCTCGGTTGACCGTTCCCCGGCGCCATGCGATCCGCTCGGGTTCCACCGCTGTGGCGAGTCCGGGGAAGCGGGTGAGAAGGGTGGAGAGCATCACCTCGGCCTCCATCCGGGCCAGTTGGGCGCCGGCGCAGTAGTGCGCGCCGTGGCCGAAGGCGAGGTGCGGGGCCTCGTTCCGGTCGAGGTCGAGCCGGTCGGGGTCGGTGTACACGGCGGGGTCGCGGTTGGCCGCCGGGTAGAAGACGTAGACGGCCTCTCCCTCCCGGATCGTGACGCCGCCGACCTCGATGTCGGCGGTGGCGATCCTGGGCATGCCGACGCCGTTGCGCTGCGGGATGTAGCGGAGGAGTTCGTCGACGGCCCTGGGGAGGCGGTCGGGCTCGGCGCGGAGCTTCGCCGTCTGCTCGGGGTGGACCAGCAGCACGTACAGCATGGTGGCGACGATGTTCCGTACGGCGTCGAGGCCGTTGAGGGTGAGCATGACGGACATCGACACCAGTTCGGGCGTGCTGATGCCGCCGGTGGCGCGGGCGGCGGCGAGTTCGCTGACGAGGTCGTCGCCGGGGTGTTCGGTGCGGTGCCGGGCGAGGTCGGCGAAGTAGCCGGCGATCTCCTTCTTGACGGTCTCGCCCTCGGCTGCGGTGGTGTCGCTGGAGAGGACTCCGGCGCGCCACCGCTCGACCCGGTCGAGGTCGGCGGCCGGGACGCCGAGGAGTTCGGCGATGACCGTGGCGGCGAGCGGGCCGACGAAGGTCTCGGCGAGGTCTGCGGGCGGGCCCGCCTCCAGGGTGCGGACGGCGAGGGCTTCGGCCGTCCGCCGGGTGTGCTCGCGCAGCGCGACCATACGGCGCCGGCCGAAGGTGGACGCGACGAGCTTGCGGAGCCTGGTGTGGTCGGGCGGGTCGGCGCGGCCCACTCCCCCGGCGGGCGCGAGGGTGTGCGGGGTCATGCTGGTGACGGGCCTGCCGACGGTCAGGGCCCGGCTCAGTCGCGGGTCGGAGGCGATCTGCCTGACGTCCTCGTAGCGGGTCACGAGCCAGGCGTCGCCCTCACCGTAGGGGAGCCTGACACGGGCGACCGGCTCCTCGCGGAGGAGCCGGTGGGGCAGCGGATCGAAGACGGTGTCGGGAAGCGGGGGCACGGCCCAGTCGTGGACGACGAGGCCGTGCTGTTCCGGCGGTGGGGTCATGGGTCGGGGGTCGCCTCCGCCCGGGCGGGGGCCGTGGCCGGCCTGTCGGCGTCGTGCCGGAGGGGGGTGATCTGTTCGATGTCGTAGCGGACGCGGAGCTGTTCCACGGCGGCGTGGTCGACCTCGCCGCCCGAGCCGAGGATCTCCATGAGCTCCTCGAAGTACCGCTCGTGGTCGGGCGGGGGTGAGGCCTGGAACAGCATCCGTACCGGTTCCCCGGTGGGGTTGGCGAAGGCGTGCGGGCAGCCCGGTGGCACGAGGATCAGTGTGCCGGGGGTGGCCCGGACCGCCCGCTGTCCGGTTCCGGACTCCCACTCCCGCCAGCTGTCCGGAGTACGGACGAGCGGCTCGAACGCGAGGACGTCGAGCTCGCCCTCCAGGACGTAGAAGAGCTCCTCGCTGTGCCCGTGGGCGTGGGCGCCGACGTCGAATCCGGGTGGTACGACCACCTCGAAGGTGGAGGCCGTACGGGAGTGTTCGCCGGTCACCTTGAAGGTGACGTGCTGGGCGGCGGTGGTGAAGGTCCTGCCGTGGCCGGGCGGCACGACGAGGCCGCCGCCCGGTCCGATGGCTGTGGCGGTCACGGGGTGCGGGCTCCTCTCACCAGGTGACGGGCAGGGTCTCGGGGCCCCGGATGAGGGCGCCGCGCTGCCAGCGGATCTCCTCCTCGGGGACGGCGAGCCGCAGATCGGGGAAGCGGGTCCACAGCGATTCGAGGAGGATCTCCGACTCGATGCGGGCGAGGGCGGAGCCCGGGCAGTAGTGCGGTCCGTGGCCGAAGGCGACGTGCGGGTTGTAGCCGCGGTCGAAGTCGAGCCGCTCCGGCTCGGCGAAGACGTCCGGGTCGCGGTTGGCGGTCAGGTACGAGACGTAGACCGGGTCTCCCGCCGGGATGGTGACGCCGCCGACCTCGACGTCCTCCAGGGCGATGCGGGAGAGGCCGACGGCGTTGCGGTGGGGGATGTAGCGGAGGAGCTCGTCGACGGCCTGCGGGACGAGTTCGGGCTCGGCGCGCAGTCGGGCGAGGTGCTCCGGGTGGGTGAGCAGCGCGTACACCATGTTGGCGCTGTTGTTGCGGACGGCGTGGGCCCCGCCGATCTGGATGAGGACGGCGAGTCCGACGGCCTCGTGCTCGGTGAGGGTGTCCTCGTCGACGGCGTCGGCGAGGACGGCCGCGAGGGTCTCCTTGCCGGTGCCGTGGCTGCGGCCGATGAGTTCGGTGAAGTACCGGCCCATCTCGGCCTTGGCCTGCTCGCTGGCCTCCCGGCCCGCGCCGGCGGAGATGATCGTGTCGGACCAGCGGGCCATGAGCGACTGGTCGCCCTCGGGCACGCCCATGAGTTCGCTGACCATGGCGAGCGGGAAGGGACGGTTGACGAGTTCCATCAGGTCGGCGGGGGCGCCGTGTTCCTCGACCCGGTCGAGGAGCCGGTCCATGACCTCCTGGGCGTGGTCGCGGAGCGCGCGGAGGGCGCGGGCGCTGAACGCGCGGGCGACGACGCGCCGCATCCGGGTGTGGTCCGGCGGGTCGGCGAAGCCGACGGCGCCTTCCATCGGGATGAAGTGCGGGGCGACGCGGGTGATGGCGCGCCCCCAGACGGCCTGGCGGCTGAAGCGGGGGTCGACGGAGACGAACTTGACGTCCTCGTAGCGTGTGACGAGCCAGGCGTGGCCCTCGCCGTGCGGGAGTCGGACCCGGGTGACGGGGTCCTCGTGCAGCAGTCTGGCGAGGAGCGGGTCGAAGTCGAGGCCGGTGAGGTCGGGCACGGCCCAGAAGTGCACTTGGGGCGTGTCGGCGGTGCCGGGGGCGGTGGTGGTCACGGGGCCACCCCCGCCGTCGTGTCGGGGGCGCGGGTGTCGAGCGGGAACAGGGCAGGCATGACGTTCACTTTTCCCCGGAATGCCGCCCGACCGCCCCACTTCACCCAAAAGCACCCCAAGGTGTGATCCCAGGGCGAAACGACTGCCCGACGGGAGCGAACACGTCGCACCCCTTGCCAACCCCCCGGCCCCAGTGGTTTTACTGGCCCGTAAAGGATCTACCGAATGATCGGTAGTCCGTTTTACGGCATCGTGGACGACGGTACGGGTGAAGGAGTGGCGCATGCCGGATCTGACGGGACTGCTCGACAGCGGCGAACGGCTCGGGCGCGAGGAGCTGGCTGCCCTCCAGCTGGAGCGGTTGCGCGCGACCCTGCGGCACGCGTACGAGAACGTGCCCTTCTACCGCACGTCCTTCGACGCGGCCGGCCTGTCCCCCGACGACTGCCGCACGCTCGCCGACCTGGCCCGGTTCCCCTTCACCGCCAAGTCGGACCTGCGCGACCACTACCCCTTCGGGATGTTCGCGGTCGACCAGTCCCGGATCCGGCGCGTCCACGCCTCCAGCGGCACCACCGGTCGCCCGACCGTGGTCGGCTACACCGACAGGGACCTGGACACCTGGGCCGACGTGGTGGCCCGCTCCCTGCGCGCCGCCGGTGCGCGCCCCGGGCACAAGGTCCATGTGGCGTACGGATACGGCCTGTTCACCGGCGGGCTCGGCGCCCACTACGGCGCGGAGCGCCTCGGGTGCACGGTGATCCCCGCCTCGGGCGGCATGACGGCCCGCCAGGTGCAGCTCATCCAGGACTTCCGGCCCGAGATCATCATGGTCACCCCCTCGTACATGCTCACGCTGCTCGACGAGTTCGAGCGGCAGGGCGTGGACCCTCGCTCGACCTCGCTGAAGGTGGGCGTGTTCGGCGCCGAGCCGTGGACGGAGGCGATGCGGAAGGAGATCGAGGAGCGCTTCGCCATCGACGCGGTCGACATATACGGCCTGTCGGAGGTGATCGGCCCCGGCGTGGCGCAGGAGTGCGTGGAGACCAAGGACGGCCTGCACATCTGGGAGGACCACTTCTACCCGGAGATCGTGGATCCGTTCACGGGCGAGGTGCTGCCGGACGGCGAGGAGGGGGAGCTCGTCTTCACCTCCCTCACCAAGGAGGCGATGCCGGTGATCCGCTACCGGACGCGCGACCTGACCCGGCTGCTGCCGGGGACGGCGCGGGTGTTCCGGCGGATGGAGAAGGTCACGGGGCGCAGCGACGACATGATCATCCTGCGCGGGGTGAACCTCTTCCCCACGCAGATCGAGGAGATCGTGCTCCGCACGCCGGGCGTGGCTCCGCACTTCCAGCTGCGGCTGACCCGGGAGGGCCGGCTCGACGCCCTGACGGTGCGGGCCGAGGCCCGCGCGGAGGCGACGGGCGAGGAGCGTGCGCGGGCGGCCCTGGCGATCGCGGCGGCGGTCAAGGACGGGGCAGGGGTCTCGGTCGGGGTCGAGGTGGTCGACCCCGAGACGCTGGAACGGTCCGTGGGCAAGATCAAGCGGATCGTGGACCTCAGGGAGTCCGGCAGCGGGGGGTGACGATCCCGCGTCTCGCGGAGATCGTCTCGCGGAGATCGTCGTCCTTGGGCCGAGCAGGCCCTCCGCCGGCCGGGGCACCGATCGCCGGAAGGTCACCGCTGAGCCGGCACCGCCGGACCGTCACTCCTGGGTCGAGTAACGGTCCCTCAGTTCGCGCTTGAGGATCTTGCCGCTCGCGTTGCGCGGCAGTTCCGGGATGAAGTGGACGCGTTTCGGGGCCTTGAAGTGGGCGAGCTTCTCCCGGGCATGCGCGAGGAGTTCGGTCTCCGAGACCTCGCCGCGCGGGACGACGACCGCGGTGACGGCCTCGATCCAGCGCTCGTCGGGGAGGCCGATCACGGCCACCTCTGCGACGCCCGGGTGCGTGTAGAGGGCGTCCTCGACCTGCCGCGAGGCGACGAGCACTCCCCCGGAGTTGATGACGTCCTTCACCCGGTCGACGATGGTGAGGAAGCCCTCGGCGTCGCGCACGGCGAGGTCGCCCGAGTGGAACCAGCCGTCCCGGAAGGCCGCCTCGGTCTCCTCGGGCTTGCGCCAGTAGCCCTCGCACAGCTGCGGTGAGCGGTAGACGATCTCGCCGGCGGCGCCGTCGGCCACGTCCTTCCCGTCCTCGTCGACGACCCTTGCCTCGACGTGGCGGACGGGCCGCCCGCAGGAGTCCATGCGGCCCTCGTGCTCGTCGGGGCCGAGGACCGTCGCGAGGGGGCCGATCTCCGACTGGCCGAAGCAGTTGAAGAAGCGCAGTCCGGGCAGCCGCGCCCGCAGCCGTTCCAGTACCGGTACGGGCATGATCGAGGCCCCGTAGTAGGCCTTCCGCAGCGGCGACAGGTCCCGGTCGGCGAAGTCCGGATGGTTGGCGAGGCCGATCCAGACGGTCGGCGGGGCGAAGAAGCTGTCCGCGCGGCCCGTCGTGATCAGGTCGAAGAGGGCGCCGGGGTCGGGTCCGTCGACGATCGTGTTCTCGGCGCCGACGGCGAGGTAGGGCAGCAGGAAGACGTGCGTCTGCGCCGAGTGGTAGAGCGGCAGCGCGTGGACCGGCCGGTCGTCCTCGCGCAGGTCGAGGGCCTCGACGGCGCTCGCGTACTCGTGGACGAGCGCGCGGTGGGTCATCATCGCGCCCTTGGGCAGGGCGGTGGTGCCCGAGGTGTAGAGGAGCTGCACGACCTCCCCGGCGTCGCGCTCGCTCCGGTACTCCTCCGGCACGGCGATCGCGTCGAGGAGTGAACCGGGCGCGTCCCGCAGGGCTTTCACCGCGAAGCCGTCCGGGACGCGGTCCACGAGGGCGGGGTCGGCGAGGACCAGCGAGCTCTCCGACTGTTCCAGGAGGTACGCGAGGTCGTCGCCGGCCAGGTGGTGGTTCACGGGCACGTGGATCAGGCCCGCCCGCGCGCAGGCCAGGAACGCGATGAGGTAGGCGTCCGAGTTGTGGCCGAAGGTCGCGACCCTGGCCCGGTCGGGGAGGCCATGGCCGTGGCGCGGCTCCCGCAGGACGGCGGCGGCGGTCGACACGGCGGCGTCCAGCTCGGCGTACGTCCAGGTCCGGTCGCCGTACCGGACGGCGATCCGGTCCGGGACGCGCTGGGCGCTCATGCGGAGGACGCCGTCGACGGTGCGGCTGAGGAGTCGTTCCATGCCGCGATCCTCAGCGTGCGACGGGCGGAAGGTCAAGTACCGTGCGGCGCGCCGTACCTCCGGCACACACACCCCGACCTCGGATACCGAACGGGATGTTGACAAGGGGGCACGCAACTGCGTGCATGGTCCAACCCGCAGTGCTCATCCATCCGTTGGGAGGCATCTTGCACCTCCGCACCCGTCTGAAACACCTGGCGCTCACCGGCGCGGCTCTCGCCGTCGTCACCGCCACACTGCCCGGCGCGGCGGCGGCCGACTCCGGCGACCGCGGCCACCGGCCGTCCGACCGGGGTCTGTCGGCCGTCATCCGGTACACCGAGTACGGCATCCCGCACATCGTGGCGAAGGACTACGCGAACCTGGGCTTCGGCACGGGCTGGGCGCAGGCCGCCGACCAGGTCTGCGTCCTCGCCGACGGCTTCCTGACCGTGAACGGCGAACGGTCCCGGTACTTCGGTACGGACGCGGCCCCGGACGGTTCGCTCTCCTCGGCCACCTCGAACCTCTCCAGCGATCTGTACTTCCGCGGCGTGAAGGACGCCGGGACGGTCGAGGAACTGCTCCGGACGCCCGCGCCGGCCGGGCCGAGCGGCGACCTCAAGGAACTGATGCGGGGCTGGGCGGCCGGCTACAACGCCTGGCTGCGGAAGAACCGCGTCACCGACCCCGCCTGCGCGGGCGCCGACTGGGTCCGCCCGGTGACGGCGCTCGACGTGGCGCGGCGCGGTTTCGCCGTCTCGGTCCTCGGCGGACAAGGCCGGGCCGTCGACGGCATCACCGCCGCCCGGCCGCCCGCCGCTCCGCCGGCATCCACCCAGGCACCCGAACCGATATCCGGCCCGGCGTCCGACGAGGCACCCGGTGCGGATCCCGATCCGGCGCGCACCGCCGAGGCGGCCCGTGCGCTGTTCGCCGCGGAGAACGCCACCATGGGCTCCAACGCGGTCGCGTTCTCCGGGGCCACGACGGCGAACGGGCGCGGGCTGCTCCTGGGCAATCCGCACTACCCCTGGCAGGGCGGCCGCCGCTTCTGGCAGTCCCAGCAGACCATCCCTGGTGAGCTGAACGTCTCGGGCGCCTCGCTCCTCGGCACGACGGTCGTGAACATCGGCTTCAACGACAGGGTCGCCTGGAGCCACACCGTCGCCACCGGCGTCCCCCTCAACCTCCACCAGCTCACGCTCGCGCCGGGCGACCCGACGTCCTACCTGGTGGACGGCCGCCCGGAGCGGATGACCGCGCGCACGGTGAGCGTCCCGGTCAAGGGCGGCGACCCCGTCACCCGTACGCAATGGTGGACGCGGTACGGCCCCGTCGTCGGCGGCCTCGGAGCGCAGCTCCCGCTGCCGTGGTCCGCGACGACGGCGTACGCGCTCAACGACCCCAACGCCGTCAACATGCGCGGCTCCGACACCGCGCTCGGCTTCGGCAGGGCGCGCTCGACGCAGGACGTCGCCGACACGCTGCGGCGGACGCAGGGGCTTCCGTGGGTCAACACGATCGCGGCCGACTCGGCAGGGCACTCGTACTTCAGCCAGTCACAGGTGCTCCCCCGGATCACCGACGAGCTCGCCCAGCGCTGCTCGACCCCGCTGGGCCGGGTGACGTACCCGGCATCGGGCGTCGCGGTGCTCGACGGTTCGCGCGCGGACTGCGCGCTCGGGTCCGACCCGGACGCGGTCCAGCCGGGGACCTTCGGTCCGGCGCGGATGCCGGTCCTGCGGGACACCCCGTACGTCGAGAACTCCAACGACAGCGCCTGGCTGACCAACGCCGACCGGCCGCTGAGCGGCTACGAGCGGATCTTCGGCACGACCGCCACGCAGCGCTCGCTGCGCACCCGGGGCGGTGTCGAGGACGTGGCGGCGATGGCGGACCGGGGGCGGCTCACGGTGGCCGACCTGCAGCGGCAGCAGTTCGCCAACCGGGCGCCGGCCGGTGATCTGGCGGCGGCCGACGTCGCCGCCGCCTGCCCGGCGGCGCTGCCGGACGATCCGGAGGCCTGCCGGGTGATCGGCGCCTGGGACAGGACGGTGAACTCCGAGAGCCGGGGCGCGCTGTTCTTCGACCGGTTCTGGCGGAAGTTCGCCGGTTCCGTGCCGCCGGCCGAGCAGTGGAAGGTGCCGTTCTCGGCGGCCGACCCGGTCCGCACCCCGCACACCGTGAACACGGCCGCGCCGGGCTTCGCGAAGGCGCTGCGTGACGCGGCGGCGGAGTTGCGGGCGGCGGGGATCCCGCTGGACGCGCCGCTCGGCTCGCACCAGTTCGTCGTACGGAACGGGGAGCGGCTCCCGGTGAGCGGCGGGACCGAGTCGCTGGGCGTCTGGAACAAGACGGAGCCCGTGTGGAACGCGGCGGGCGGCGGCTATGTGGAGGTCGCGCACGGGACCAGCCACGTACAGGCCGTGGGCTGGGACGGGGGCCGCTGCCCGGTGGCCCGCACCCTGCTCTCGTACTCCCAGTCATCGAACCCGCAGTCCCCGCACTACAGCGACCAGACCCGGCTGTACGCGGGCGAGCGCTGGGTGACCTCGCGGTTCTGCGAGAAGGACATCCTGCGCTCGCCGGCGCTCCGGGTGGTGGCCGTCAGGGACTGAACGGGCCGTCAGGGGCTGAACGGAGCGTCAGGGACCGAGCAGCCCTCATGGGCTGAACGAGAGGAACACGAAGGCGGCGAAGATCACGAGATGGACGCCGCCCTGGAGGAGCGTGGCCCGTCCGGGCACCACGGTCAGCGCGCTCACCACACCGGTGAGGGTGAGCAGGACCAGATGGAGCGGGCCGAGGCCCAGCACCAGGGGCCCGGACAGCCAGATCGACGCGAGCGCGATCGCCGGAATCGTCAGTCCGATGCTGGCGATCGCGGAGCCGTAGGCGAGGTTGAGGCTGGTCTGCATACGGTCGCGGCGGGCCGCGCGGACGGCGGCGAGGGTCTCGGGCGCCAGCACCATCAGGGCGATGACGACACCGACGACCGCCTTCGGCAGACCCGCCGACTCCACGCCGTCCTCGATGGTGGGCGAGACCAGCTTGGCGTTGCCGACGACGGCGACGAGAGCGAGGACGAGCAGGCCGAGACTGGCCAGGGTCTCGCTTCTGCCCGGCGGGTCGGCGTGCTCGTCCGCCGCCTCCTCGCCGGGCCGGGGCACGGGGAGGAAGTAGTCGCGGTGCCGGATGGTCTGGACGGCGACGAACACGCCGTACAGGCAGAGCGAGGCGACGGCGGCGAACGCGAGCTGCGCGGAGGAGAACTCGGGTCCTGGCTCGCTCGTGGTGAAGGTCGGCAGGACGAGTGTCATGACCGCGAGGGTGCAGACGGTCGCGAGCGCGCCGCCGGAGCCCTCGGCGTTGAAGACCGCGACGCGGTTGCGGAGGGCGCCGACGAGGAGGGACAGGCCGACGATGCCGTTGCAGGTGATCATCACGGCGGCGAAGACGGTGTCGCGGGCGTAGGTCGAGGTCTTCTCGCCGCCTCCCGCCATGAGGGTGACGATGAGTCCGACCTCGATGACGGTGACGGCGACGGCGAGGACGAGCGAGCCGTAGGGTTCGCCGACGCGGTGGGCGACCACCTCCGCGTGGTGGACGGCCGCGAGGACGGCGGCGATCAGGCAGAGCGCGATGAGCCCGACGGCGAAGCCGGGAAGGTCTCGCCCCCAGGCCGCGCCGAGCGCGAGCGCGGCCACCACCGGGCCCCAGGTGGTCCACTGTCGTGTCAATGACGCCGTGCTCGAACTCATGATCCGCATCCTGCCATATGGCAGCTTTCACCCTTTTCGTTCAGCGGTCGTGACCCTCCCAGTACGGGTCGCGGAGGCGGCGCTTGTACAGCTTGCCGTTGGGGTCGCGGGGCATGGCGGTGACGAAGTCGACCGTCTTGGGGCGTTTGAAGCCGGCCAGGCGGTCACCGCAGTGGGCGAGGATCTCGTCCGCGAGCGCGGGGCCCGGCTCGTGCCCCTCGGCCGCCTCGACGACCGCCTTGACCTCCTCCCCCCAGTCGGCGTGCGGGATGCCGAAGGCGGCGGCGTCCGCGACGGCCGGGTGCGTGAGGAGCGCGGCCTCGATCTCGGCCGGGTAGATGTTGACCCCGCCCGAGATGATCATGTCGATCTTGCGGTCGCGGAGGAAGAGGTAGCCGCCCTCGTCGAGGACGCCGAGGTCGCCGACGGTGAAGAAGTCGCCGATGCGGTTCTTCGCGGTCTTCGCCTCGTCCTTGTGGTACTGGAAACCGCCGGTGTTCATCTTCAGGTAGACGGTGCCGACTTCGCCCGGGGGCAGTCGCTTCCCGTCGTCGTCGAAGACGGCGAGTTCGCTGATGGGCCAGGCCCTGCCGACCGTACCGGGCCTCTTCAGCCACTCCTCCGCCGTGGCGAAGGCGCCGCCGCCCTCGCTGGCCGCGTAGTACTCCTCGACGCACCGGCCCCACCAGTCGATCATCGCCCGCTTGACGTGCTCGGGGCAGGGCGCGGCGCCGTGGATCGCGTGGCGCATGGAGGAGACGTCGTACCGCTCCCGTACGTCCTGGGGAAGGGAGAGCAGGCGGTGGAACTGGGTGGGGACCATGTGGGTGTGGGTGCAGGCGTACCGGTCGATGAGCCGCAGCATCTCCTCCGGCGCCCACCGGTCCATGAGGACGAGGGGGTGCCCGATGTGCAGGGCGGCGGAGGCGAACTGCAGGACGGCGGTGTGGTAGAGCGGCGAGCAGACGAGGTGGACGTTGCCGTCGGCGGGCCGGATGCCGAAGATGCCGAGGAAGCCGCCGAGATGGGTCTCCTCCGGGAGCTTCCCAGGCAGCGGGCGGCGGATGCCCCGGGGGCGTCCGGTGGTCCCCGAGGTGTAGTTCATGACCCAGCCGAGCGTGCGGTCGGCGGGCGCCGACCCGTCCTGGCCGTCGAGGAGTTCGGCGTACGGGCGGAAGCCGGGCACGGTGCCGACGGCGTACCGGTGGCTGGGGGCGAGCCCGGCCTCGTCGGCGGCGAGGGTCGCCGCCTCGCCGAACCGCTCGTGGGCCAGCAGGACCTTGGCGCCGGAGTCGGCGACGATCCAGGCGATCTCGGGTCCGACGAAGTGGTGGTTGACGGGGACGAGGTAGAACCCGGCCTGGGTGGCGGCGAGATGGGCCGTGAAGAACTCGGGGCCGTTGGGCAGGACGACGGCGAAGGCGTCTCCGCGTTCGAGTCCGGCGGCGCGCAGCCCGTGGACGAGGCGGTTGGCCTCGGTGTGCAGCCGGCCGGCGCTCCACTCCTCGCCGTCGGGGGCGACGAGCACCGTACGCCCGGGGTCGGCGGCCGCCTGGGCCCAGAAGCCGGTGGGTCCCTGGCTCATGCCTCGCTCCGTCCCGCGATGCGGTTGATGCGGTCGACGGCCTTCTCGAAGCCCCGGGTGAGCTCGTCGACGACCTGCTGGACGCTGCGCTCGGAGTTCATCCGGCCGACGATCTGACCGACGGGTGTGCCGAGGAGCGGGTCGATCTCGTACTTCTGGATACGGGAGACGGCCTCGGCGACGAGGAGTCCCTGGAGCGGCATCGGGAGGGTGCCGGGGCCGGCCGGGTCGTCCCAGGCGTCCGTCCACTCGGTGCGGAGCTGGCGCGCGGGCTTGCCGGTCAGGGCGCGGGAGCGGACGGTGTCGCCGGAGCCGGCGGCGAGGAGCTTGGCGGTGAGGGCGCGCGAGTGCAGGTCGGCCTCGGTGGTGGTGAGCCAGATCGAGCCGAGCCAGACGCCCTGGGCGCCGAGGGCGAGTCCGGCGGCGATCTGCTCGCCGCTGCCGATGCCGCCGGCGGCGAGCACGGGCAGCGGGGACACCGCCTCGACGACCTCCGGGGTGAGGACCATGGACGCGATCTCGCCGGTGTGGCCGCCCGCCTCGTACCCCTGGGCGACGACGACGTCGATCCCGGCGTCGGCGTGGTGGCGGGCGTGCCGGGCGCTGCCCGCGAGGGCGGCGACGAGGACGCCGTGGTCGTGGGCGCGGGCGACGACGTCCGGGGGCGGCGAGCCAAGGGCGTTGGCCAGCAGTTTGATCGGGTAGTCGAAGGCGACGTCGAGCTGGCCGCGCGCGACCTGCTCCATCCAGCCGGTGATCCGCCAGCCGGAGGCCTCGCCCTCGGCGAGTTCGGGCACGCCGTGCTTGGCGAGGGTCGCGCGGACGAACGCGCGGTGCTCCTCGGGGATCATGGCCTCGACGTCCGCTTCACTCAGCGTCCGACCTCCCGGGGCCTCGGCCTTCTTCGCGGGCATCACGACGTCGAGGCCGTAGGGCAGGCCGTCCGTGTGCTCCTGCATCCAGTCGAGGTCGCGGGCGAGGTCGTCGGGCGCGGTGTAGCGGACCGCGCCGAGAACTCCGAATCCGCCGGCTCTGGTGAGGGCGGCGGCCACCGCGGGGAAGGGCGTGAAGCCGAAGATGGCGTGCTCGATCCCCAGGGTGCGACTCAGCTCCGTCTTCATGGGCGGCAGGATGCCGCAGCGGGGCGACGGAGGGAAGAGATTTTCTGATGCCGCGTCAGATTCTTTGGCGGCGGCGCCTCTGCGTCGGACGCCGTCCGGCTCGGCTCACCTTTCCTCCGGGGCGTCGACGGCCGGCCTGACGTCCTGTGACGCACGGCGTTCTGCCCGTTGCGCGTCCAGTGCGGCCCTCGCCTCGGCGACCTCCCGCGCGATCCGCTCCGTCAGCAGACGCACCCGGGCCTCTCGTTCCGCGCCGGTCAAACCCGTGAGGCCCAGCCTGGCGTCACGTTCCTCCTGGGACACGGTGCCCTCCCTCTCCTGGGTCGGCCTCTGCCGATCCGCCACCGGTGCTTCACGGATGGGCAGCGTACCCGTGGCGTCTCCGTGGCGGCGGGGCCGGGGCGGCAACAAGGGGGGCCGCGTATCTGCCGTACGACGGCGGCACGTCGACGTTTCGTCGCGGCGCATCGTGGGAGAGGGTGGGCATGACGGAGGATGCGGCACGACACGGAGTTCTGAGCCGCCGCGCGTTCGGCGGTGGCGTACTGGCCCTGGGAGGCGCGGTGATGATCGGTGTGGTGCCGGGGGCCGCGGCGGCGCCGGGGCCTGAGGGGGCGGGATCCGCGGGGGCCGGCCCCGGGCGGGCGGCGCGGCGGACGACGTTGCGGCGCGGGTCGGCCGAGCGGGCCGGGCTGCTTCCCGGGCACCTGGACCGGCTGGTGACGGACGCCGAGGCCTTCCTCTCCCCCTCTCCCACGCACCCCTGGTACGCGGGCGCCGTGCTGCTCGCCGGGCGCGGCGGGACCGTCGCCCTGCACCGGCCGATCGGCTCGGCCGTGCGCTACTCCGCGTACGACGAGAAGACGGACACCGGGGTCGAGCTGCCGCCGGGCGAGCGGCTCCCGATGACCGAGGACACGGTCTTCGACCTGGCGTCCGTCTCCAAGCTCTTCACGTCGATCCTGGCGGTGCAGCAGATCGAGCGCGGGGCCCTGGAGCTGGAGGCGAAGGTCACCGCGTACCTCCCGGAGTTCGGGGGTGGCGGGAAGCGGGACGTCACGGTTCGTCAGCTGCTCACGCACACCTCGGGGTTCCGGTCCTGGATCCCGCTGTACCGGGAGCCGACCCGGGAGGGGAAGCTGCGGCTGCTCTGGAACGAGGTGCCGGCGAACCCGCCGGGCTCCGCGTACCTCTACTCCGACCTGAATCTGATCTCGCTCCAGCTGATCCTGGAGGAGATCACCGGTCACGGTCTGGATACCCTGCTCCACGACGAGATCACCGCTCCGCTCGGGATGCACCGCACTCGTTTCAACCCACCGCTCTCGTGGCGGCCGGGGATCGCGGCGACCGAGGACGCCCGGCGCCCCTGGTCGGGGCTCGACCGGGGCATGGTGTGGGGCGAGGTCCACGACGAGAACGCGCACAGCATGGGTGGAATCGCCGGCCACGCCGGAGTGTTCTCGCGCGCCTGGGACCTCGCGATCCTGGCTCGCACCCTCCTCAACGGCGGGGCGTACGGCCGCGCCCGCATCCTCTCCCCCGAGTCCGTGGAGCTGATGTTCACCGACTTCAACACCGCCTTCCCCGGCGACGAGCACGGTCTCGGCTTCGAGCTCCACCAGCACTGGTACATGGGCGCGATGGCCACCCCGCACACGGCCGGCCACACCGGATTCACCGGCACCAGTCTGGTCCTCGACCCGACGACCGACGCCTTCCTGATCGTCCTCGGCAACTCGGTCCACCCGGTGCGCTCGTGGCGCTCCGGCTCGGCGCCCCGGGTCGCCGCCGCGAACAACCTGGCCCGCGCCGTGCCCGTCCGCCCCTCCCGGGGCCGTACCTCCTGGTTCTCCGGCATGGCGAGCGCCACGACGGCCACGCTGACGCTCCCTCATGTGGCGGGCGCGGCGCGCCTGGAGTGCGCGCTCTGGTGGGACACCGAGCCGGGCGCCGACAAGGTCGCCCTGGAGGCCTCGGCCGACGGCGGCGCGACCTGGGGACCGGTGCCGTTCACCACGGACGGTGGCGCCGAGCACCCGACGGGCTCGGTCGGCGGCTGGTCCGGCCGCGTCTGGCACACCGTGTCCGCGCCCCTGCCGACGACGGACGCGCGCCTGCGCTGGCGGTACACCACGGACCAGCGGTACGTGGGACGGGGCGTGTACGTGGACGGGGTGCGGCTCCTCGACGGTGCGGGGCAACCGGTGTTCGACGAGGCGCGTCCGGCCGACGGGGCGCGCATCGAGGCCGACGGCTGGACGCGGTCCGCCGATTGAGGGCGTGCGGGGCGGACTCCCGGGCGGACTGCGCAGACATGATCACACGAGGTGGCGAGGGGGTCAGTCGCCGGTCTGCGACGCCGTGCGCAGGGCGGTCAGGACCGGGCTGATCAGAGGGTGGTCCTCGGCGCCGCGCCGGACGGCGGCGAAGACCCTGCGGGTCGGGGCGACGCCGTCGATCGGGCGGACCGCCACGCCCGTGAGCTCCATGCCGCGCAGCGCGGAACGCGGCACGAGCGCCACGCCGGCGGAGGCCGCCGCGAGGGCGACGACCGCGCGGAAGTCGTCGGAGGAGTGCTCCGGGCGCAGTGTGAACCCGGCGTACTCGCAGGCCAGGACGGTCACGTCATGGCAGGGGTTGCCGGCGGACTGGCCGATCCAGGCGTCCTTGGCGAGGTCGCCGAGCGCGACCCGTTCACCGGCGGAGAGGGGGTGGCCTGGCGGCAGGACCGCGTCGAAGGGTTCCGCGTAGAGCGGGACGCGGGTGAGGCGGGCGTCGTCCTCGCCCGGGGCTCCCCGGTACTCCACCGCGACGGCCACGTCGACCTGCCGGTCGAGGACCATCATGAGGCTCTCGTCGCCCTCGGCGTCCTGGACGCGGACCCGGATGCCGGGCGCGGTGCCGGCCAGAGCCGTGAGGGCGGGGGCCACCACGAGACCGATGCCGGTGGCGAAGGCGGCGACCGTGACCGTACCGGCCTCGCCGGAGCTGTAGGCGGCCAGTTCGGACTCGGCGCGCTCCAGCTGGGCGAGGACGGCGTTGGCGTGGCTGAGCAGGATCTCGCCGGCCGGGGTGAGGCGCGCGCCGCGGGCGCTGCGGTCCACCAGGCGGTGGCCGGTCTCCTGCTCCAGGGCGGCGAGCTGCTGGGAGACGGCGGAGGGGGTGAGATAGAGCGCGGCGGCCGCCGCCGTGACCGTACGGTGGTCCGCCACCGCACGGAGGATGTGCAACCGCCGCGCTTCGATCATGCTCCTAGTCTCGCAGGCCGCGGGGCCCGCGCACGCCACCCGCTAGAGGGCCGCGCGGGCCTCGACGAAGGCGTCCACGGCCCGGTTCACGTCCTCCATGGAGTGCGCGGCGGAGAGCTGCACGCGGATACGGGCCTGGCCCTGCGGCACGACCGGGTACGAGAAGCCGATCACGTACACGCCGCGCTCCAGGAGCAGCTCGGCCATCCGGCCCGCCTCGGACGCGTCGCCGATCATGACCGGGGCGATGGCGTGGTCGCCGGGGAGGATGTCGAAGCCCTCCTCGGTCATGCGGGAGCGGAAGAGCGCCGTGTTGGCGTTCAGCCGGTCGCGCAGGTCTCCGGCGGACTCCAGAAGGTCGAGGACCTTGAGGGAGGCGGCGGCGATGACCGGGGCGAGGGTGTTGGAGAAGAGGTACGGGCGCGAGCGCTGGCGCAGCAGGGCGACGATCTCGGCGCGGGCCGCGACGTAGCCGCCGGAGGCGCCGCCGAGGGCCTTGCCGAGGGTACCGGTGATGATGTCGACGCGGTCCATGACGCCGTGCAGCTCGGGGGTGCCGCGGCCGCCGGGGCCGACGAAGCCGACGGCGTGCGAGTCGTCGACCATGACCATGGCGTCGTAGCGCTCGGCCAGGTCACAGATGTCGGCGAGCGGGGCGACGTAGCCGTCCATGGAGAAGACGCCGTCGGTGACGATCAGCTTGCGGCGGGCGCCGCCCTCGGTGGCCTCCTTGAGCTGCTGCTCCAGGTCGGCCATGTCGCGGTTGGCGTAGCGGAAGCGGCGGGCCTTGGAGAGGCGGATGCCGTCGATGATCGAGGCGTGGTTGAGGGCGTCGGAGATGACGGCGTCCTCGGGGCCGAGGATCGTCTCGAAGACGCCGCCGTTGGCGTCGAAGCAGGAGGAGTAGAGGATCGTGTCCTCCTGGCCGAGGAAGGAGGACAGGCGCGCCTCCAGCTCCTTGTGCACCTCCTGCGTGCCGCAGATGAAGCGGACGGACGCCATGCCGTAGCCCCAGCGGTCGAGCGCCGCGTGGGCGGCGGTGACGACCTCGGGGTGGTCGGCCAGGCCCAGGTAGTTGTTGGCGCAGAAGTTGAGGACCTCGCCGGGACGGCCTCCGGCGGTGACGGCGACGGTGGCCGACTGAGGGGTGCCGATCACACGCTCGGGCTTGTGGAGACCGGCCTCGCGGATCTCTTCGAGGGTGGCACGGATGTCGTCGCGTACGGAATCGAACATGGGTCAGGCTCCCGCAGTCCAGTCGAGGATGATCTTGCCGCTCTTGCCGGAGGCTGCGTCGTCGAAGGCGGCCTCGAAGTCGAAGTACGCGTACCGGCCGGTGACGACGGGGGCGAGGTCGAGACCGCCCTCCAGGAGCACCGACATCGCGTACCAGGTCTCGAACATCTCGCGGCCGTAGATGCCCTTGACCGTGATCATGGACGTGACGATCTTCGCCCAGTCGACGGCGAAGTCCTCGCTGGGCAGGCCCAGCATGGCGATCTTTCCGCCGTTGGTCATGTTGGCGACCATGTCGCGCATGGCGTGCGGGTTGCCCGACATCTCCAGGCCGACGTCGAAGCCCTCCTTGAGCCCGAGGGTGCGCTGGCCATCGGCGATGGTCTGCTCGGCGACGTTGAGGGCGAGGGTGACGCCCGTCTTGCGCGCCAGGTCGAGGCGCTCCTCGCTGACGTCGGTGATCATGACGCTGCGGGCGCCGGCGTGCTTGGCGACGGCGGCGGCCATGATGCCGATCGGGCCGGCGCCGGTGACGAGGACGTCCTCGCCGACGAGCGGGAAGGACAGCGCCGTGTGCACGGCGTTGCCGAAGGGGTCGAAGATCGCGGCGATGTCGAGGTCGACGGGGACGCGGTGCACCCACACGTTGGAGGCGGGCAGCGCCACGTACTCGGCGAAGGCGCCGTCCCGGCCGACACCGAGGCCGACGGTGGCGCGGCAGAGGTGGCGGCGGCCGGCCAGACAGTTGCGGCACTTGCCGCAGACGAGGTGGCCCTCGCCGCTGACCAGGTCGCCGACGGCGATGTCCGAGACGTCACGGCCGACGGAGACGACCTCGCCCACGAACTCGTGGCCGATCGTCAGGGGCGTGGCGATGGACTTCTGCGCCCAGCCGTCCCAGGAGCGGATGTGGAGGTCGGTTCCGCAGATACCGGTCCGCTTGACCTTGATCAGTACGTCCCCGGGGCCGGTCTCCGGCTCGGGCACGTCCGTGAGCCAGAGTCCCGGCTCCGCCTTCAGCTTGACCAGCGCCTTCAATGCAACGGCTCCCGACGTGCGTGTCCTGTGATGTGGGGGTGCGGGCACGGTGGAGCGCCCAAGATCCCTGGAAGAGAATCTTCCGTAACGCGGGGCTCCTGGTCCATCGAGGATTTCTTAAGCGCGCTCGCAGATCAGCTTCACGCCCCAGGCGGGAGGAGGCCGACGTCAACCGGGGTGCGCTGTTCGTCACCGCCCGAGGGCGCGCGCGTCATGGTCCGAGGACGGACGCTCGGGGCACCCGTCCGAGGACGCTCGGGGTCACCGTCCGAGGGCGCGCGGGGTCACCGGCCGGGCACGCTCGGGAGCACGGTCCGAGGACGCGCGCATCACGGTCCGAGGGCGCGCGGGGTCACCGTCCGAGGGCGCGCGGGCTCACCGTCCGAGGGCGCGCGGGGTCACCGTCCGAGGGCGGCCATCGCGGCGTTGTGGCCGGGGACGCCGCTGACTCCGCCGCCGCGGATCGCGCCCGCGCCGCACAGCAGCACGTTGGCGTGGTGCGTCTCGACGCCCCAGCGGCCGGCGCCCTCGTCCCCGTGCGGGAAGGAGAGGTCACGGTGGAAGATGTGGCCGCCGGGCAGGCGCAGTTCGCGTTCGAGGTCGAGCGGGGTCTTCGCCTCGATGCAGGGGCGGCCGTCGTCGTCGAGGGCGAGGCAGTCGGCGATCGGCTCGTCGAGGTGGGCGTCGAGCTGGGCGAGGGTCGCCTTGAGGAGCGCGGCGCGGGCGCCCTCGTTGTCGGCGGCGAACAGCCGGGCGGGCGTGTGCAGACCGAAGAGGGTGAGGGTCTGGTGGCCGCGGGCGGCGAGTTCGGGACCGAGGATCGTCGGGTCGGTCAGGGAGTGGCAGTAGATCTCGGAGGGCGGGGCCGTGGGCAGGTGTCCGGCGGCGGCCTCGGCGTGGGCGGTAGCCAGCTGCTCGTACCCCTCGGCGACGTGGAAGGTACCGGCGAAGGCCTCGCGCGGGTCGACGGAGCAGTCGCGGAGCCTGGGGAGCCGGGTGAGCAGCATGTTGACCTTGAGCTGGGCGCCCTCCGCGGGCGCCGGGGGTGTCTCGCCGAGTAGGGCGGCGAGCTCCTGCGGGGAGGCGTTGACGAGCACCTGCCCGGCGTCGACGGTGGACTCGCCGTCGTCGGCCGTGCGGTAGGTGATGGTGGCACGGTGGCCGTCGGTCTCGACGCGGGTGACCTCGTGCCCCGTCCTCAGGTGGGCCCCTGCCGCGCGGGCGGCGTCCGCGAGGGCGTCGGTGAGAGCGCCCATGCCGCCGACGGGGACGTCCCAGTCTCCGGTGCCGCCGCCGATGACGTGGTAGAGGAAGCAGCGGTTCTGGAGGAGCGTGGGGTCGTGGGCGTCCGCGAAGGTGCCGATGAGGGCGTCGGTGAGGACGACTCCGCGGACGAGGTCGTCGGCGAAGCTCCGCTCGACGGTCACGCCGAGCGGCTCCTCGAAGAGCATCCGCCAGGTCTCGGCGTCGTCGACGCGGGCGCGGAGCTCCTCCCGGGTGGGGAGCGCCTCGGTGAGGGTGGGGAAGATCCGCCGGGCGGCCCGCCCGGTGCGCCCGTAGAACGCCTGCCAGGCCTCGTACTCGCGGTCGGAGCCGGTGAGCGCGGCGAAGGAGGCCCTGGTGCGGTCGGGCCCGCCGCCGACGAGGAGTCCGCTGTCGCCCTTCGGCGTGTACGAGGAGACGGACCGTTTCCGCACGGCGAAGCGCAGTCCCAGCTCCCGCACGATCTTCTCGGGGAGGAGCGAGACGAGGTACGAGTACCGGGAGAGCCGGGCGTCGACCCCGGCGAAGGGCCGCGTGGAGACGGCCGCCCCGCCGGTGGAGCCGAGCCGCTCCAGGACGAGGACGGACCGTCCGGCACGGGCCAGATAAGCGGCGGCGACGAGGCCGTTGTGGCCACCCCCGACGACGACGATGTCGTACGCGCGGGGAGCGGCGGGGGCGCCGGGGAGCGGGTCACGGGCGGTCATGGCTCATGCTCACACGACGCCACGGGACCGGGGAAGACCACGGAGGCGGGCGGGTCGGGGTGGGCGGCCGGTCAGGGGTGGGTGGTGGGGCAGGTGGGGTGGCCGGTCAGGGGGCGAGCCGGTCAGGGGGCGGTGGGTCAGTGGTGGTGTCCCGGTCAGGGCGCTGTGGGTCAGGTGGGGTAGCCCGGTCAGGAATGCCGTGGGCCGGCTGCCGCTCTGCGGTGGAGGGCGACCGCCTCCGTGTGGCGGCCGAGGCGCTCCAGGCAGTGGGCCTCGTCCTCGAGTCCGGCGAGGGTGTCGGGGTGGTCGGGGCCGAGGACGCGGCCGCGGATGGCGGCGATCGCGCGGTGTGCGGCCAGCGCCTCCTCCCAGCGGCCGAGCCGGCCGAGGGCCACGGCGGTCTCGCGGTGGCTCAGGAGGGTGTCGTGGTGGTCGGGGCCCAGGACGCGCTCCCGGGCGGAACGGACGCTCTCGGACTCGTCGAGGGACTCCGCCCAGCGACCGAGCCTGCCGAGGTTGACGGCGAGGGCGTGGCGGGCGCGCAGGGTCTCGGGCCCGTCGGAGCCCTGCACGCGCGTGCGGGCGGCGACGACGTCGCGGCAGACGTCGAGCGCGTCCGCGGCCTGCCCGATGCGGCCGAGGCAGACCCCGGTCTCGTAGCGGGCGGTGAGGGTGTCCGGGTGCTCGTCGCCGAGGGCCGCGGCGCGCGCGTCGGCCACCTTGCGGTACTGGGCGAGCGCCTCCTGCCCGCGTCCCAGCCGCCCGAGGGTGTACGCGACCTCGTGGCGGGTCACGAGCGTGTCGGGGTGGTCCTCGCCGAGCAGCCGGGCCCGGGCCTCCACGACCTCGCTCGCCGTGCGGTACGACTCCTCCAGCCGGCCCAGGCGCCCGAGCGTGAAGGCGAGGTTGTGACGGCAGCGCAGGGTATCGGGGTGGTCGGGCCCCACGGTGCGCTCGCGGGCGGCGAGCACGGCGACGTACAGCTCGTACGCCTCCGTGTGCCGCCCGAGGCGGCCCAGCGCGTACGCCCGCTCCTGACGCGCCGCCAGGGTGTCGGGGTGGTCGCCGCCGAGGGCCCGGGCGCGGCCCTCGGCGACCCGGTCGAAGACGTCCAGGGCGTCGGCGGGGCGGTCGAGCCGGGCGAGCGCGAAGCCGACCTCGTAGCGAGTGGTCAGGGTGTCGGGGTGGTCGTCGCCGAGCACACGGGCACGGTGTTCGGCGACGGATCGGAGAACCGCCTCGGCCTCGTCCCAGCGGTCGAGCCGGCCGAGGCCGATCCCGGCACGGTGGCGGCCGGCGAGCACCGCGAGCAGCTCCGCCGTGGGGCCGGGGGCGGGGGCGGCGCTCTCGTCGGCGAGCGAGCTCGCGTCCGAGGCGCGCGTGGCGGTGGTCCACTCGGTGGTGAGGACGGCCGCGGCCGGGTCGTGGGCGGCCGGTCGCGGCGCCGCGACGGTGCCGGCCGGGGTCCCGGGCCGGGGTCCGCCGCGCATCTCCCGTGCCCACGCGGGCGCGGGCGCACCAGGGCCGGGACGCGGAGCTCCCGGGACCGGGTAGGGCGCGGTCTCCGCGAGCTCGACGCCCGGTGCCGTGACCGGAACGGCCACGGGCGCCGGGGACAGGGCGAAGCGGCCCGAGACGATCCGGCGCCGCAGGTCGCCCGCGTCGGCCGGACGCTCCTCGGGGACCTTGGCCAGCAGGTCGACGACGATCCGGTCGAAGTAGGGCGGCAGCTCCGCGCGGTGGGAACGCGGCGGGCGCGGCACGGTGTCCCGGTGTCCGATGAGGATCGCCCAGGAGTCCCCCAGGTCGAAGGGCGGGGCTCCGGTGGCCAGTTCGTACAGCACGCAGCCCAGCGAGTAGAGGTCGCTGCGGTGGTCGACCTCGCCGCCGCCGATCTGCTCCGGGGACATGTAGTGCGGCGTGCCCATGGCGATGCCGGTCCCGGTGAGCTTGGAGGTGAAGCCCATGTCGGTGCCGAGTCGCGCTATCCCGAAGTCGCAGATCTTCACCGTCCCGTCGGCCAGCCGCATGATGTTCGCGGGCTTCAGGTCGCGGTGCACGATCCCCTGGCGGTGCGTGTAGGCGAGGGCGTCGGCGACCTGGTCGGCGATCTCGACGAGGTCCTGGACGGGCAGGGGGTGCTGGGCGTTGGCCGCGAGGAGCTGGCTGAGGTTGCGTCCCTCCAGGAGCTCCATGACGAGGAAGAGCACGCCGTCGTACTCGCCGAAGTCGTGGACGACGGTGATGCCCCGGTGCTGGAGCGCGGCGGCGACGCGGGCCTCGCGCCGGAAGCGCTCGCGCACCACCGAGAGGAAGTGGGGGTCGTGCTGCGGACCGAGCGGTTTGAGGCACTTCACGGCGACGCCGCGCCCGAGTGCCTCGTCGGTGGCACGCCAGACCTCGCCCATGCCTCCGCGGCCGATGACCTCGTGCAGGCGGTACCGGCCCTGGATCAGCCCGCTGTCCCCCATCGTGTGCTGTCGCCCCCGTCGCTTCCGTGCACCCGCCCCGACCTGTCCAGTATGGCCGCAGCCTCTGACAGTGGGTACGGGTAGGGCGCGTGTCAGGGATCGGAACGGTTCCCGGTACCCGGGTGGCGGGTCCCGGCGCCCGGTTCGCGCTGGGCGCCGAGGCGGGCGTAGGGATCGGGGCGGGTGTCCTGCCCGAGGCGGTCCATGGCCCGGAGGATGTGCCGGGGCGGCAGACGCCAGCGGAGGCGGTCCGGCACGCACCGGAGCAGGTTGGCCGTCGCCGTGAGCCGGTGGGTGACGGTTTCGGCCGCCGGGGCGGGCCTGCCGTAGAGGGCGTGGGCGTAGGGGGGCAGAGTGTCGTACGCGAGCGCTGCCACGCGCCGCCAGATCACCTCGCGCGCCGGTATCAGGACGGGTTTCACCGGCGGACGGCGCAGGAAGTCCTCGACGGTCCGCGCGTCGGGTCCGGCTTCGAGCCGGGGAAGTATCGACGTGAAGTAGCGGGCGAGTTCGGCGGTGGAGCCCGGGACGGTCTCCGGGTCGAGGCCGACGAGGCGGGCGGAGACGCGGTGCTCGTCGAGGTAGCGGTCGGCCTCGGCGTCGGTGAGCGGGATGCCGGAGCGGCGCGCCACCGAGAGGTACGAGTCGATCTCGGCGCAGTGAACCCAGAGGAGGAGTTCGGGGTCGTCCACGCCGAGCTTCCGGTGGATCCGGCGGACGCGGGCGCCGGCCGCCTCCGCCGCCTCGGTCGTCCCGTAACTCAGGGTGCCCACGAAGTTCGCGGTCCGCATGAGCCGGCCCCAGGGGTCCTCCCGGAAGCTGCTGTTGATCATGACGCCGCGGACGGCGACCGGGTGCAGTGCCTGGAGCCACAGGGCCCTGACACCGGCGATCCACATCACGGGGTCGCCGTGCAGCTGCCAGGTGACGGAGCGGGGTCCGAAGAGCCCGGGATCGGCGTCCTGCCTCATGGCGCTCAGGCTACGCCGGAAGTGGGCGCCGGGGACCGGCCCGGGGGCGAACCGCCCCCGGGGGAACACCCTCCGGGGGCGGCCACGCCGGCACCGCACCTCCTGCGTCCCAGGTCCCCGGGCTGTCGGCCCGTACGCTCCGCGCTCGTCGGGCGATCATCCAGCACCGGCCGCGGTGGCCGACGGGATCACGAAGGACGCCAGTGCCGCGAGGGCGCCCACGCCCGCAGCGAGTGCCAGGGCGCCGGGAAGGGACCAGGTCACGACCGGTGCGGCGACCAGGGCGCCCAGGGCGAATCCGGTGGCTTTCAGGCTGGCGCCGGTGGTGAAGATCTGGCTGCGCAGGTGCTCCGGAGCCTCGCGGTGGCGGATGGCGAACAGGGCGGCCAGTTGGGGCCCTTCCCCGATCCCCGCGACGAGTACGGCCACGACGAGCATGCCGGGGTGACTCCCCATGGCCAAGGCCGGTGCGAAGGACTGGACGAGGGCGCCGGCCCAGATGATCGTGTCGGGGGCGAGTGAACGCGGAAACCGGGCGAGTACGGCGTTGGCCACCAGGGCGGAGCCCGCCGCGCAGGAGAGCAGCACCGCGCCCCGGCCGACTCCGCCCAGCGCACGCTCGCCCAGGAGAGGGATACACGCCGTCAGCACGCCCTGGGCGACGCAGGAGACGACCGAGGTGAGGGTCGCCCGGGCCAGCGACGGTCTTCCGACGATGATCCGTAGCCCGGCGGCGAGGTCGCCGATCAGCGAGGTCGCCCGAGCCTTCCGCGCCCGGCGGGGACGGGCGGGCAGCGTCCACGCGGCGGGCAGTGCCGAAGCGATGAGCGCCGCGGAGACCGCTACGGCCGTTGGGGCCCCCAGCGCCTCCGCCACACCGCCGGCGAGTGCCGGACCGGCCAGGCTCGCCACGCCGAACGTCATGGCGTCGAGCGCGTTCGCCCGGGGCAGCTGGTCGACCCGTACCGCACGGGGCAGTTGGGCCGTCCATCCGCCCGACAGGGCCGGGCCGAGCAACCCTGTCACCACGGCGATCAGGAGGGTGACAGCGAAGGGCAAGCGTCCGAGTCCCACGAGAACCGTCCCCAGGCCCGCCGCGTACAGGACGAGGGCCGCGGCCAGCAGGCGGCCCGGCCGTCCCGTTCGGTCGAGGAGCGCCCCGAGCACCGGCCCCCCTACGGCGGCGGAGATCGTGATGCCCGCGAGCAGCGACGCCGCGTCGGCGGCGGATCCGGTCAGGGCGAATCCCGCCAGCATCAACGCCGGTCCTGACATCTCGTCCCCGGCACGGGCGGTCACCGCGCCTGCGAGATAGACGGGCAGTGAGTAACGCTTTCTCATGAGCAAGACGTTACGGAGGTAACTCAAACCTCAACAAGATGCGTTACATTCCCCTTGTGTCCTCCCCCAACGACGACTGGTCCACCCGGCACTCCGTCCACAGCACGGCCCGGCGGACCGCCGCCCTGGTCAACGCTCTCGCCGACGACCGTCCCGACCCGGCGGACGTCGCCGACGTGCTCCGCGCCTACGGCGAGACGGACCCCATCGACCTCACCCCTCACGATGTCACCGCGATGCGCGCCGCCGCGGCCTTGCTGCGGCAGGTCTTCGCCGCCGAGGACGCCGACGACGCGGCGGCCACCCTGAACCGCCTCCTTCACGACCACGCGGGACCACTCCGCCTGACCTCGCACGGCGGCAGTACCCCCTGGCACCCGCACCTCGACCACGACGACGACGCCCCCTGGGACGAATGGCTCCTCGCCTCGTCCTGCATGGCCCTGGCCGTTCTCGTCTGGGACCGCCAACGCCCGCCCGGCGGCATCTGCGCATCCCCCAGCTGCCAGAACGTCTTCCTCACCCAGGGCAGCGGCCCCGAACGCCGCTACTGCTCCCGCCGCTGCGCGACCCGCGAAAGAGTCGCGTCCCATCGACGCGCCCGCTCCACCGCAGGGCCGAACCCGGCCTAGGGCGTGTTACTCGGCGTCGAGCTGGTGGTCGGCCCAGACGTAGCTTTCGGGCAGCAAGTCGGCGATGAGGACGGTTCGGATGCGGTCGTCATTGCCGACGATGACCTTGAGGGCCGGGAAGTAGTCGAGAAGGACCTGACGGCACCGGCCGCACGGGGGAACGATCCCACGGTCGCGGTCGCCCACCGCGACGATCGTGTCCAGCTCGTAGGCACCCTCGGTTGCTGCCGCGCCGATGAGGACCAGCTCGGCGCAGGGTCCTCCGGTGAAGTGGTAGGCGTTCACGGCGGTGACGATCCGGCCGTCCTCGGCGCGGGCCGCGGCCGCCATGGTGTGGTTGTCGCCCCGGCAGCGAGTGCGCGCGACGTGCGCCGCTGCCTGGATGAGTTCGTGGTCGACGGGTTGGGTCTGCCTGGTCATCTTCTCTGCCTTCGTCAGGTGTCAGGCGACGTTGACCCGGGTGACGCGGGAGCGCAAGCGAATATCGGTGGTGCGCCTGTTCCGCCAGATGATGTAGCAGCGGATCATGCTGCCCTGCTCCTTGTGCAGGAGCCGGGTGCGCTTCCGACAGCATGGTCGGGCTCCAGGTCGAAAAGGGCAGGTCGTGTTCGGTCGGCTTGGACTTCGCGATCCTCTTGGTCCAGCGACGCTAGGGAAGGGTGACGGCCGCGCGCCGCCCGGCACAGCACCGGGACGGCGCGTCACATCGCGACAGGGCAAACGTTGCCTGATGCGGCACTGCCACGTTCAAACCCGGCCTAGCCGATGTCCACCAGACGTGCCCAGTCCGGCGGCGAGTCCGGTACGTAGTCGGGGTCGTCCTCGTCCCAGTTCCGGGGCGTGTTCCGGCGGGTGAAGCGGCCGACCACCGTCCGGCACGGTGGTCGTCGCGCCGGCCAGGGGGTCTGGCCGTCGGTCAGGACCACGACGACGTCCGGCCGGGGCCGCGCGGCGAGCGCCGCGGCGAAGCCGGTTCGCAGGTCCGTACCGCCGCCACCGATCAGCGGGATGCCCTCGGCGCGGCACAGCGGGTGCGCGATCCGGGCCGCCGCGTCGCACGACACCACGGTCACCAGGTCACGGCGTCCTCCGACGGCCTTCGCGATCGCGGCGACCTCCAGGAGCGCGCCGCCCAGCTCGGTGTCGCTCACCGAACCGGACGTGTCGATGACCACGGAGACCCTGGGCGGTCTGCGCCGCAGGCTCGGCAGGACGGCTCCGGGCACCGCGGCCGAGCGTCGTGAGGGCCGGCCGTACGTGTGGTCCTCGCCCGCTCCGGAGCCGCCGACCGCCGAGCGGACCGCCGCTCCGAGCAGCTCCCGCCACGGCTGGGGGGTGTGGAAGGCCTCCTCCGCCCAGCGGCGCCAGCCCCGAGGGGCGTCCCCCGGGCGGCCGGTGATGCCCTGCGCCACCCGGAACCGCACGGCGTCCTGTTCCTGTTCGCTGAGGCCGTGCGCTCCGTCCGGTCCCAGGTCCCAGGGCCGCTCCAGGCCGTCGGCGCCGCTGCCGCAGTCGAGCCAGGCGGCGGCGTCCAGGTGCGGACCGAGCCTGAACTGCCGTAGGTAGTCCTCCATGAGCTCCCCTTCGGGGAGCCCGAGGGACGCCGGATCGACCGCGCCTTCGGGCCGGGCGAGACCGTCGCCGAAGACGTCGTCGTTGATCTCGCAGTCCGCGGCGATGTTGATCCGCAGCCGGTCGCCCGGCCCGGTCAGGCCCCGCCGCCTCGCGACCCGGTCACCACGGCCGTGGTGGTCGCGGAGCAGGTGCGACACCTCGTGCACCCACACCCCGGCCAGCTCCTCGACCGGCATCCGGTCGACGAAGCACGGGGAGACGTAGCAGCGCCAGTACCGGTCGACGGCCATCGTCGGCACCCGCCGGGACTCCACGACGTGAAGGGCGAAGAGGGCGGTGGCCAGGTAGGGCCGGGCACGGACGGCGTTCAGCCGGGCGGCGAAGAGCTTGTCCCGGTCGAGTGCCTCCGGCATCTCAGGAGCGGCGGACGCGCTCGGTGTACGCCCGGTCATCGGGCCGTCCCCTCCTCCGCGACCGCGACCCGGGCCGCCGCGCGGTCCGCCCGCCGGGACAGGGACACCGCGCCCGCCAGCCGTTCGATCGACGCGGGCACGTCCCACTCCTCCTGTCGCAGTGCGGCGAGGG
Organism: Streptomyces sp. NPDC055103; assembly: GCF_053607625.1. Classification (NCBI taxonomy): domain Bacteria; kingdom Bacillati; phylum Actinomycetota; class Actinomycetes; order Kitasatosporales; family Streptomycetaceae; genus Streptomyces; species Streptomyces sp. NPDC055103. The sequence goes on along the minus strand of NZ_JBSGTX010000052.1, from coordinate 16,037 downwards.
CCGTGGCGGGGACGACGACCAGGTCGGGCGCTCCGGTGTCCATCGCCCGGGCCAGGATGGCCCAGGCCGCGTCCCAGCGGGACTTGTCCGGGCGGGCGCGGACCGCCGCCACGACCCCGTCCAGCGCGGCCTGCCGCCGGTCCCCCCGCTCGGGCAGGTCGGCGTGGCCGGGGTCGGCGAGCAGCGCCTCGGGGTCCGGCAGGTCCATCCGGTCCACGGCGGCGAGGAGTTCAAGGCCCGGCCCGTCTCCCACCGTGCCCCTGACGAGCAGGGACAGGACATCGCGCGCGGACCCCGCCGCGGTCGCGAAGGCGAGCAGATGCAGGGTCATCTCCCAGCTTCGGGGCGACGGCCAGGCGCCGCCCCGGCGCGTCTCCCCGCTCGGCAGCCGGTGGACGAGGGCGGGGCGGGCGGCGAGGAGCCCGCAGACCGCGCGGCGGGCGAGGTCCACGGCCTCCGGCAGCTTCGCCGAGTCGAGCCGCGGCAGGGTGGCCCGCGGCCAGGTCCCGCCGAGGCCGCGGACGACGACCTCGTGGTCGTGGGTCCACTGGAGGTGCACGAAGCGGTTGGCCAGCGGCGGGCTCAGCTCCCAGCCGTCGGCCGCCGAGGCGCGCGGGTTGGCCGCGGCGACGATCCGTACGCCCGGCGGCAACCGCAGGGCACCCACCCGCCGTTCGAGTACGAGGCGCAGGAGAGCGGCCTGCACGGCGGGGGTCGCGGTGGACAGCTCGTCGAGGAACAGCAGCCCCCGCCCGGCCCGTACGAGACGCACGGCCCAGTCCGGCGGCGCCATCGGGATGCCCTGTTCCGCGGGATCGTCGCCGACCACCGGCAGCCCCGAGAAGTCCGAGGGCTCGTGGACGCTGGCGATCACCGTGGTGAGCGGAAGGTCGAGGGACGCGGCCAGTTGCGTCAGGGCCGCCGTCTTGCCGATGCCCGGTTCGCCCCACAGCAGTACGGGCAGGTCGGCGGCGACGGCCAGGGTCAGCGCCTCCAGCTGGGGATTGGCGCGCGGCTCGGTGCTCACCTCACGCAGCAGGGCCAACAGGTCCGATGCGACGCCGAGTTGGTCGAGACCGTCGGAGTGCGTCGGGGCGTCGGTGGTGTCCGCCGTGCTTCCCGTGGACGTGAGCGTGGGCGTGGCGGTGCGCACGGAGGTCTCGGTGTGCGTGGGGGTGGTGGCGTACAGGGTGTTCGTCGGCATACGTGATCACCTGGGGTTCGACAGGGCCTGTTCGGCCGGGAGGAACGGAGAAGTGCGGTGGACCCGGTCAGCGGCGGGTCCGAGCAACGGTGGGCGCGGTCAGCCCCGGTCAGCGGCGGGTTGCGTCGCGGGGGTGCACGCGCCGGTCACGGGGACGTCGGCGGTCGCGCGGGAGGAGAAGGGGGCGGTCGGGGGCGGGGCCGGTCAGACCCGCTCGGTACAGGCCGTAGGTGATCCGCCGGTGCGCGGCCGCCTCCAGTTCGTCGCGCAGGGCGCCGCCGCGCAGCAGTGCGTCGGGCCCGAGGAGGCCTTCGACGACGGCCAGCGCGCCGGCGCTGTCGCCGTGGTCCAGGCGTTCGCGGACGCCGCTGAGGCAGTCCGGTCGGCGGTGGGCCTCGTCGATGGCCTGGAGGCACGGCAGCGGCGTACCGCTCAGCGCGGCGAGGAGTTCCTCTCGCGCGACCTCGGCCGGATCGTGGTCCATGGGGGCCAGTACGCCGTCGACAAGGCCGATCCGGTGCCGGGCGCCCCGGCACTCCACGAGGCGGGGCCGGCCCGCCGGGTCCGGGGGCCGGAACGGGACGGTCCCGCGGTGGTCCGGTACGAGCGCCGCGGCGACGAGAGGGTGCAGCCGGTCGCTCCGGAGGAGTCCGGCGCGGAGCAGTTCGAGGTCGGGCAGGACCCACGTGGCCGCGTCGGGCAGGACCGGCAGGGTGGCGGCGACGTTCTCCGGTGGCGCCGGAGTGACTGCCGCGTCGCCGCCGGGGAGGGGTTCCAGGAGCGCCCGTCGCCGGGACCCGAGCCGCACCAGGACGGCGGCGCCGTCGGATCGCCCCTCCGCGCGGTTCAGGAGCTCCGCCTCGGCCGCCCACCGGTCGACGGCGCAGCTGCGTCCGGGCGGAAGGAGCCCCGACGCGGCGGGAACCGGGGCGGGTTCGCCACCGGAGCCCGACCGGGCGCGGAGCTCACCGGCTCTGCGCGCGTCCCACAGGTGGCGGTGCAGGTCGAAGCGGTACCGCCGGTGGGGGTGCGGATGGGGGTGGGGGGAGGGAGGACCGGTCCTGATCCCGGCCCCGGGGCCCGTGAGGGAGCCGTCCCACCACGCGAGGCTGATCCGCTGACCGGCGTCCGCCCAGGCGGGCGGAGTCCGTACCACGAGGCACGGAACGGGTCCGTCGCCGTCCGGTCCTGTCCCGTCGTACCGCGCGAGCGCGACGGTCAGGCCCGGGCGCAGCAGTCCGTCCGGAGCGATCCGCGGCATGTGCCAGCGCAGCAGGTCGGGTGCCAGATGGCGCAGGTCGTCCCGGACACGGCGGGCGAGGTCGCGGCCGTGCAGACGCGCCACGGTACGGAGATCGAGATCGATGTCGATACCGGCGGCGGCGCAGGCCCCCGCCCAGTCGCCGACGAGGCGGCGCGCGGAAGCGGTCTCGATCATGGAGGGCGGCACGGCGAACTCGCGCACGCGCACCCAGAGGGAAAGGCGGGAAGTCCCGTTCGCTGTCGAGGTGGGCATCAGCACTCACCTTGCGCGGACGGGTCCTCCGATCTGTCAAGAGAGCGAGTCGTCGTCATCACCTTTTGATCATAGAGTCGGCCGACGGTGACCCGCCACTCGTTTCCGCGCCGGTTCCCCGATACCGGAGATCCCGTATCGCGAGCGTATGGAAAACCGCATACGCCGTCGCGACGGCCCTCCGATTCCCATGGGGGCATGAACGACTACGCATCCCTGCCGGCGCCGCTCCGCCGTACGCGCAGGACCCTCCTTCTCGGCGTGGCGGTCCTGGGCGTGGCGAGCGCCCTGTTCGCCGTGCGGAGGCCGCTCATGATGTCGGCGCCGCGGTGCATGGCAGGACGGTGGCACGGCTGTCTCGACACGTTCAACGGTGTGGTGCTCATATCGTTGGTCGCGGTGCCGTTGGCCGTCCTGGTGGCGTGGGCGCTGGCGCGCCGGCGGCGGGCAGCCGGTGCCACCTCGGCGTGGCGGCTGTCGCTGGCCGAGGTGGGCATGGTCCACGGGACGGTGCCGTTCCTCTGGTTGACCCTGATGCCGGGCGCCGGGGTCGGCATCGTCCCGCCCCGGGTGAGCCTGGTGCCGCTCCGGGACCTGGTCACGATGGGGTCCCTCGGGATCATCGGAAACCTGCTGGTCTTCGCGGCGTTGGGGTTCTTCGCCCCGATGCGGTTCGCGGCCCTGGCGTCCCTGCCGCGGATCCTGGCGCTCGGGGCGGGCTGCTCGGTCCTGGTCGAGACCGCGCAGTACGTCCTGCGGCTGGACCGGGTGTCCTCCGTGGACGACGTCCTCGTCAACGCCACCGGCGCCGTGCTGGCCGCGCTGGCGTCACGGCGCTGGTGGCGCACCGCCGCGGAAGCACCCTCGAACGCGTCGGCGACGGCACGTGCTGCTTAGGCTTCGGACATGCGCGTACTGATCGTGGAGGACGAGCCCTACCTGGCCGAAGCCGTCCGTGACGGTCTCCGGCTGGAGGCGATCGCCGCCGACATCGCCGGTGACGGCGACTCCGCCCTGGAACTGCTCAGCGTCAACTCCTACGACCTCGCGGTCCTCGACCGCGACATCCCCGGCCCGTCCGGCGACGAGGTCGCCCGGCGCATCGTCGCCTCCGGCAGCGGCATCCCGATCCTCATGCTCACGGCCGCCGACCGGATCGACGACAAGGTCTCCGGGTTCGAGCTCGGCGCGGACGACTACCTCACCAAACCGTTCGAGCTGCGGGAACTCGTCCTGCGGCTGCGCGCGCTCGACCGCAGGCGCGCGCACGCCCGGCCGCCCGTCAGGGAGATCGCTGGTCTGCGGCTGGACCCGTTCCGCCGGGAGGTCTTCCGCGACGGGCGTTACGTCGCGCTCACCCGGAAGCAGTTCGCCGTGCTCGAGGTGCTCGTCGTCGCCGAAGGCGGGGTCGTCAGCGCCGAGGAGCTGCTGGAGCGGGCCTGGGACGAGAACGCCGACCCCTTCACCAACGCCGTCCGCATCACCGTCTCCGCCCTGCGCAAACGGCTCGGCGAACCATGGTTCATCGCCACGGTGCCCGGCGTCGGCTACCGCATCGACACCGGCGAGGACACCACGGGCCCCGGCGGCGCGCGTGCCTAGCCGCCCCGCACGGCGGCGGGGGCTCAGTGCCCGGCTGAAGCTCGCCCTCAGCTACGCAGGGTTCCTCGCCGTCGCCGGCGCGCTCCTGCTTGCCGTGGTGTGGGGATTCCTACTGCGGTACGTGCCCGACAACTCCCAGGGCCTTCTCGGGGTCTCCCCCAACCGCTACCTCCTTGTGCGCACCTTCGCGCCCGCCGCGGCCGTGGTGATGGCCTTCCTGCTGGTGTTCGGGCTCCTCGGGGGATGGGTGCTCGCCGGCCGGATGCTCGCACCGCTCACGCGCATCACGGACGCGGCACGGAGCGCCGGGAGCGGGTCGCTGTCCCACCGGATCCGTATGGAAGGCCGCCAGGACGAGTTCCGTGAACTCGCCGACGCGTTCGACACGATGCTCGACCGACTCGAGTCGCACGTCGCCGAGCAGCAGCGGTTCGCCGCGAACGCCTCCCACGAACTGCGCACCCCGCTGGCCATCTCGCAGACGCTGCTCGACGTCGCCCGCAAGGACCCCACGCGGGACCGGGACGAGCTCCTCGCGCGTCTGCAGACCGTCAACACGCGCGCGATCGACCTCACGGAGGCCCTCCTGCTGCTCAGCCGCAGCGGCCGGGGGACGTTCACCCGCGAGAGCGTCGACCTCTCCCTCCTCGCCGAAGAGGCCGGCGAAACCCTGCTTCCCCTCGCCGAGCGACGCGGGATCACGCTCGGCGTCACCGGCGCCGGCGAGGCGACCTGGACGGTCGGCTCCCCGACGCTCCTGCTCCGGATGGTGACGAACCTCGTCCAGAACGCCGTCGTCCACAACCTCCCCGCCGGTGGCACCGTGACGGTCCACACCGAGGCCCAGCGGGGCGCGAGCGTGCTGCGGGTCGAGAACACGGGCCGACCGCTCCCGGCGGAGCTCGTACCGACCCTCACCGAACCGTTCCAGCGCGGCACGGAACGCGCACGCACCGACGAGCACGCCGGGGTCGGCCTCGGACTGGCCATCGTGCAGAGCATCGTCCGCGCCCACGACGGAACCCTCGACCTCGCGCCCCGCCCCACCGGCGGTCTCGTCGTCACGGTCCGGCTTCCCGTCACCCCGCAGGCCCCACCCCCGAGCGGGGCCCATCGGCCTCTCTAGGCGCCGGCCGGCGAGGCGCCCTTGCGGATCGTGCAGTGGAGCGAGTCGTCGATGACGTCGGCGACGATCGTGTCGCCGGGGTCCGCCTCGCCGCCGAGGAGCAGGGAGGCGAGGCGGTTGTCGAGTTCCGCCTGGACCGTGCGGCGCAGCGGCCGGGTGCCGAACGCCGGCTGGTAGCCGTGGGCGACGAGGAGCTTCTTCGCCGCTTCGGTGACCTCAAGGGTCAGACCCTGCGCGTGGACGCGGTGCTTGCTGCTGTCGAGGAGGTGCTCGAGGATCTCCGACAGGTCTCCCTCGGTGAGGCTGTGGAAGACGATGATGTCGTCGATGCGGTTGAGGAACTCCGGCAGGAACCTGCCGCGCAGGTCCTGCATCAGCTCGTCCTTGAGCTCCGCCGCGTCACCCTCGTGGGCGAGGATGCGATGGGCGCCGATGTTGGACGTCATGATGACGACACAGTGGTGGAAGTCGACCGTACGGCCCTGGCCGTCGGTCAGCCGGCCGTCGTCGAGGATCTGGAGCAGCGTGTTGAAGACATCGGGGTGCCCCTTCTCCACCTCGTCGAACAGCACGACGCTGTACGGCTGGCGGCGGACCTTCTCGGTGAGCTGGCCGGCCTCGTCGTAACCGACGTATCCGGGAGGCGCGCCGACGAGCCGGGCCACGGTGTGCTTCTCCTGGAACTCGCTCATGTCGAAGCGGATCATGCGGTCCTCGGCGCCGAACAGCAGCTCGGCGATGTCGGCCGCGGTGACCGAGACGACGCCCTCACGGCGCTCCTCGATGCCCGCGAGCTCGCCCTCCACCTCCGCGATCTCCCGCTTCAGCTCCGAGGCCTTCTCGAACTCCTCGCCCGCGACGGCCTGGTGAGTGGTCGCCCACAGGAGGTGTTCCGTGTCGAGGTCGGACGTGCCGTCCTCGGTCGCCTTGCGCGCGGCGAGGTTGAGGAGCTCGTGCGACGACTCCGTGAGCAGCCGCCCGATCGGTACGCGCTGCACCGCCGGGGGCGACGAGGCGGGCGACATCCCGAAGAACCGGTTCAGCAGGTCGCTGAACGGGTCGTCGGACGAACCGAAGGGGGAACCGAACGCCTCGACATGCCGAGCTCCTGATGCGCAAGGGGGAGGGTCGGGTAGGGGCCTCGTCTCACACCCAAACCCGATGCCGATTCGTCCGCAACCGAAGGGAGCGGCGTACAGGGGGCCCGTTCGTCGGGGCCGGCGGGAGGAGCCGTATCGTCGCCGTCGGGCAGACGGCATGATCACCCCAGTCACCCCTTCTCCCCGTCACGCCGTCAGTCGCCCTGGTCACCCGATCACCCCGGTCACCGGCCACCGGCCACCGGTCACCCCGGTCCATCGAAAGGCATCCGCCATGAACGTTCCCGCATCCGGTCGGCGTGTGCTCGTCAGCGGCGCCTCACGGGGGCTCGGCCGCGCGGTGGCGCAGGCGTTCGCGGCCAACGGCGACCGCGTGGCCGTCCACTTCGGCTCACGCGAGGAGGAGGCCCGTACCACTCTCGCCTCCCTGGCCGGGGCCGGCCACGCCCTGGTCGGCGGCGACCTCGCGGACCCGTCGGGGGCGGTGGCCGTGGCCGACGCGGCGGCGGAGGCGCTCGGCGGGATCGACGTCCTGGTGAACAACGCGGCGGTGAACATCCGCCACCCGCTCGCGGACACCCCGTACGAGGAGTGGGTGGCGGTCTGGCAGCGGCACGTGGCCGTGAACCTGCTCGCCACGGCCAACCTCAGCCATCTCGCGGCGCGCCGGATGATCGACCAGGGCGGCGGGGGCCGGATCGTGAACATCGGCTCCCGGGGCGCCTTCCGCGGCGAGCCCGACCATCCGGCGTACGGGGCGACGAAGGCCGCCGTGCACGCGCTGGGCCAGTCGCTCGCGGTCTCGCTCGCGCCGTACGGCATCGCCGTCGCGTCGGTCGCCCCCGGGTTCTTCGCGACGGAGCGGGTCGCGGAGCGCGTGGAAGGCCCCGAGGGCGAGGCGATCCGGGCGCAGAGCCCGTTCGGCAGGATCGGCTCGGCCGAGGAGATCGCGGCGGCGGTGCTGTGGCTCGCCTCCCCCGCCGCCGAGTGGTCGTCCGGCACGATCCTCGACCTCAACGGCGCTTCGCATCTGCGGAGTTGACGCGGCGAGGGAGCGGCCGAGGCGGGCCGGCGCTCGCGGAAAGCGCGCGCGACGGCCGGAGGTGTGGTCAGGCGGCGGGGGTGGCCCCAGGGGCGACGCCCAGGACCCGGTCGAGATAGGGGTTGGCGAAGACGCCGGTCGGGTCGAGCGTGTCGCGCAGGGCGACGAAGTCGTCGAAGCGGGGGTAGCGGGGCCGCAGGCGCTCGGCGTCCAGGGTGTGCATCTTGCCCCAGTGGGGGCGGCCGCCGTACGCGCCGAGGATCTCCTCGCACGCCGCGAAGTACCGGCTGTACGGCATCCGGTGGTACTGGTGGAAGGCGATGTAACAGGTCTCGCGGCCGTGGGCCGTGGAGAGCCAGATGTCGTCGGCGGCGGTGAACCGGACCTCCAGCGGGAAGGAGACGCGCTCGCCGTGCGCGTCGATCCACCGCTTGACGTCCCTGAGCGCGGCGACGGCGTGCTCGCGCGGAAGGGCGAACTCGCCCTCGTGGAAACGGACATCGCGCGGGGAGGCGAAGACCCGCGCGGAGTGGTCCGTCCACTCGCGGGTGGACATGGCCCGTGCGGCGAGCCGGGTGATCGGCGGCACCAGGGACGGGATCCTCGTACCCAGCCGGCACAGCCCCTCGAAGCCGAGGTTGCTGACGGTCTCGTCGACGCGGCGGCTCAGCGCGCCGATGGGCTTGAGCGGCGTGCCGGCCGGCATCCGGGTGAAGCGGCGGGTGAGCGTGGTGCCGCTGTGGGGGAACCAGAAGAACTCGAAGTGGTCGTCGCCCTCAGTGAGTTCGTCGACGCGGGCGAAGGTGTCTTCGACGGGCATCGCCGCGTCGCGGGCGTGCAGGGCGAAGCTCGGGACGCACTGGAGGGTCACTTCGGTGATGACGCCGAGGGCGCCGATGCCGATGCGCGCGGCCTGGAACAGCTCGGGGCGCTCTTCGGCGTCGCAGTGGACGACGGTCCCGTCCGCGAGGACCATCCGGAGTCCCCGGACCTGGGTGGCGATGCCGCCGAACCGAAGACCCGATCCGTGCGTGCCCGTCGAGATGGCACCGGAGACCGTCTGCCGGTCGATGTCCCCCATGATCTCCATGGCGAGACCACGGGCGGCGAGCAGCGGGCCGAGCTTCCACAGCGGCATCCCGGCCTCGACCGTGACCAGCCCGGTCCCGGGGTCCACGGCGCGCAGACCGTCCATCCGGTCCAGACGGAGCTGGACGTCGGGGGCGACGGCGGCCGGGCTGAAGGAGTGGCCGGCACCGACGGCCTTCACCCGCAGGCCGTCCCGGACCGCTTCCCGGACGGCGGACGCCACCTCGCCCGTACCGCCCGGGGTGCGGACCCGCACCGGCCGCGCCTCCTCGTTCCCCGCCCAGTTGCGCCACACCTCGGTCATGGCCAGAAGTCCTCTCCGCGGGAAGCCCGCCGGAAGTCCGCCGCGGGCGCCGTGCCGGGCCGCGGTCCTCGGCAGGGTGAACCCGGACGCTCGTCCAAGTCAAGAGGTGAGGACGCTTGACTTGGACGGTTGACCAAGAGACGGTGGCGGCCGCCGCACCGGTCCCGAGAAAGGCCGTACGCCATGGGAAGTTCGACGCCAGCGCAGCACCCGACGCACGCCGCGGGCCAGCCCGTACCGCATGCGACACCCGCCTCGGACCAGCCCGACCCGCATGCGACGCCCACCTCGGACCAGCCCGCTCACCGCCCGTCCCGCCCCGCGGACTTCGCCGCTCTGCGGCGGGCCACCGCCGAGCTCCAGCCGCCGTTCGCGGTCGTCGATCTGGGGGCGCTGCGCGCCAACGCCGCCCTGATGGCCGGCCGTGCGGGCGGCAAGCCGATCCGCCTCGCCAGCAAGTCCCTGCGCTGCCGTCCGCTGATCGACGAGGTGCTGCGACTGCCGGGGTTCGACGGCATCCTGGCGTTCACGCTTCCCGAGGCCCTGTGGCTGGCGGAGGAGAGGGACGACGTACTGGTCGGCTATCCGACGGCCGACGTCCCCGCCCTGCGCCGGCTGGCCGGCGACGAGGCCCTGGCGGCACGCGTCACCCTCATGATCGACTCCGTCGAGCAACTGGACCTCGTCGCCTCGGCCGTCGGCACGGACGGGCCGCGACTGCGCGTCTGTCTCGACCTCGACGCCTCCCTTCGACTCCTCGGCGGGCGCCTCCACCTCGGGATGCGCCGCTCCCCCGTCCACTCGCCGCGCCAGGCCCGTGACCTGGCCCGCGCGGTCCTCGCGCGGCCGCGTTTCCGGCTCGTCGGCGTCATGGCGTACGAAGGGCAGATCGCCGGTGTCGGCGACGACCAGCCCGGTCCCGCGATCGGCCGCGCGGCCGTGCGCCTGGTCCAGCGGATCTCCGCACGCGAGCTGCGCGGGCGCCGGGCGGCGGTGGTCGGGGCCGTACGGACGATCGCGCCCCTTGAGTTCGTCAACGGCGGCGGGACGGGCAGCCTGGAGACCACCTCCGCCGAACCCGCCGTCACCGAGCTCGGTGCCGGGTCCGGGCTGTACGCCCCCGGTCTCTTCGACCACTACCGGCGTTTCCGCCCGGTGCCCGCCGCCTACTTCGTCCTCGACGTCGTACGCAGGCCGGCCGCCCGTCATGTCACCGCCCTCGGGGGTGGCTGGACCGCGTCCGGCGCGCCCGGTCAGGACCGGCTCCCGACGCCGGTGTGGCCGGCCGGTCTGCGTCTACTGCCGCGCGAGGGCGCCGGCGAGGTCCAGACCCCGCTCACCGGAGAGGCCGCGGACGGCCTGCGCCCGGGTGACCGCGTCTGGCTCCGGCACGCCAAGGCGGGCGAGCTGTGCGAACGCGTGAACCGGCTCCACGTCGTCGAAGGCGACCGGATCGTCGACGTCGTCCCGACCTACCGCGGCGAGGGCCACGCCTTCCTCTAGCTCCAGGCCTTCGCGGACACCGGCCGTCGCGGACACGCGCCGACCCCCGACCCCCGACCATCGCCCCACCCGACCCCGACTGTCGTCGCCGCCCCCGGCCGTCGCGGACCCCGGCCGCAGGGGTACGTTGACCGCGCCCCGCCACCGATCCCAGGGAGACCGCACATGGCCCGCCAGTCGGCCGACGAGAGCCGCGACCAGCTGGTCGAGGCGGCGCTCCGTGTCATGATCCGTGACGGCGTCGCCAAGGCCACCACCCGAGCCATCGTCGGTGAGGCCGGGCTCCCGCTCGGGGCGTTCCACTACTGCTTCCGGTCCAAGGAGGAACTCCTCCACGGCGTGCTGAAGCGGATCATGCTCAGGTCCCTCGACTTCTCCCCGCCCTCGGCGACCGAGGGCGCCTCACCCGCCGACGTCATCCGCGCCGCGCTCCACGCCTACTGGGAGCGCGTCCGCGAACGGCCCGCCGAGCACATGGTCACCTACGAGCTCACGCAGTACGCGCTGCGCCGGCCCGGCCTCACCGAGGTGGCCCGCCGCCAGTACCGCCACTACCTGGACGTCAACGGCGAACACCTGCGCACCATCGCCCGGCTCGCGGGCATCCGCTGGGAGGCGGACCTCCAGGTCCTGGCCCGCTACGGACTCGGCGTCCTGGACGGCCTCACGCTCACCTGGCTCATCGACCGCGACGACGCCCAGGCACTCGCCGCCCTCGACCAGTACGCCGACCACCTGGCCGCGATCGCGGTCCCCCTCACGGCCGCCTCGCGTCTGGGAGACTCCGCCCCATGACCGGATCAGCCATCCCCGCCAGCACGAGCACCACCACCACCACCGTCGTCGTACCGCTCACGGCCGCGCACGCCGACGCGGTCGTCGCGATCTATCAGGCCGGCATCGACGAGGGCAACGCCACCTTCGAGACCACCGCCCCGACCTGGGAGCAGTTCGACGCGGCCAAACTGCCCGAACACCGCTTCACCGCGCTCGACGAGGACGGCCGGGTGCTCGGCTGGGTGGCGGCCACGAGGGTCTCCGACCGGTGCGCGTACGCCGGTGTGGTGGAGCATTCGGTGTACGTGCACCCCGACGCCCGGGGACGCGGCGTCGCCTCCGCGCTGCTCGCGGCTCTCGTCGACTCCACCGAGGCGGCGGGGATCTGGACCGTCCAGTCGGGCATCTTCCCCGAGAACACCGCCAGCCTCGCCGTCCACGCCCGCGCGGGCTTCCGGGTCATCGGAACCCGTGAGCGCGTCGGGCGTCACCGAGGCGTCTGGCGCGACACCGTCCTCGTCGAACGCCGTAGCCCGCACATCGATTGACCGCCCCAGGAACGGCGGCCGGATCTCGGAGTGCGGGCACCGGGCGGTACTGCGCCCAGTGCCCCGCTCCGGGGAGGGACCGGCTCAGCGGCGGACGCGGGGCATGCCCAGGCCTATCCAGGAGATGATCTCTCGCTGGATCTCGTTGTTGCCGCCGCCGAAGGTGAAGATGACGGCCGAGCGGTAGCCGCGTTCCAGTTCGCCGTGGAGGACCGCGCCCGCCGAGCCCTCCTTGAGGGCGCCCGCGGAGCCGACGACCTCCATGAGGGCCGCGTACGCGTCGCGGCGTGCCTCGGAGCCGTAGACCTTGACGGCGGAGGCGTCCTGGGGGGTGAGGGTGCCGTGCTGGACGGCGTTCACCATCTGCCAGTTGAGGAGCTTCATCGCGTCGAGGCGGGCGTGGGTGCGGGCGAGGGTGCGGCGGACCCAGGGGAGGTCGAGGACGCGGCGGCCGTCGGTGAGCTGCGTGTCGGCGGCCCAGCGCTGGACGTCGTGGAGGGCCCTGATCGCCATCGTCCCGTGGGCCGCGAGGGTCACGCGCTCGTGGTTGAGCTGGTTGGTGATGAGGCGCCAGCCCTTGTTCTCCTCGCCGACGCGGCGTGAGGCCGGGACGCGGACGTTGTCGTAGTAGCTGGCGGTCGTGTCGTGCGAGGCGAGGGTGTTGATGATCGTGCAGGAGTAGCCGGGGTCGCTCGTCGGGACGAGGAGCATGGTGATGCCCTTGTGGGGCGGGGCCTCGACATCGGTCCGGACGGCGAGCCAGACCCAGTCGGCGGTGTCGCCGTTGGTGGTCCAGATCTTCTGCCCGTTGACCGTGTACCGGCCGGTGGCCTCGTCCCCCTCCCGTACCGCGCGGGTCTTGAGGGCGGCGAGGTCGGTGCCCGCGTCGGGCTCGCTGTAGCCGATGGCGAAGTCGAGCTCGCCGGAGAGGATCCGGGGCAGGAAGTACGCCTTCTGCTCGTCGGTGCCGTACCGCATGATCGTCGGCCCGACCGTGTTGAGGGCCATGAGCGGCAGCGGCACGCCCGCCTGGGCGGCCTCGTCGAAGAAGATGAACTGCTCCATCGGGGAGAGTCCGCGCCCGCCGTACTCGACGGGCCAGCCGACCCCCAGCCAGCCGTCCTCGCCGAGCCGCCGCACGGTCTCCCGGTAGAAGCGCTTCTGGGCGGCCGGGTCCTCGTAGCGGGTGTGGACGTCCTCCGGGACGAGCTCGGCGAAGTACGCCCGCAGTTCGGCACGCAGGCTGTTCTGGGCGGGCGTGTACTCGAGGTGCATGGGGGCCTCCCGTGGCGGCGCGCTCGTGCGACGGCGGCCACGGTAGAACGTGTTTCACAAATGCGAAAGGCCCCGGCCCCGGTTCGGACGAGCCGAACCGTGGTCGGGGCCAGGAGCTGGGAGGAAGGCCCAGGCCCGTCCGGACCTAGGGCAGGAGCTCGTCCATGGACGCGCGGCCCTTCTCCGCCATACGGCGTTCGGCCCAGGCGAGGTTCTTCGGATTCACGTCACGGCCGGAGGCCAGGACCAGGTCCTCCGCCGTGAAATCGCCCTCCGATCCGGCGTGGAGCAGCCGGTCGGGCGTCGGGAGATCCCCCACGGACGTCTTGTCGGGCTCAGCGTTCATGCCGCCTCCTACGTGTTCTTCCGGCACTCGCCATTCTCGTGTCCTGCCGACCGGAGCGCATCCGGGGCGATGTCCGGAGCGGGCCGCGAGGCGGCGGCCGGTCCACCCGTGTCGGTGGCGTGTCGGTGGCGTGTCGACGGGCCCCGGGAGGGTGGGACGAACCCACCCGACCAGAGGAGTCAGCGATGTCCCAGCCCCCGGACTTCCCCCTGCGGCGCCTGCGCGTGACCGTCACCCGCCGGATCACCCCGCGCACGCTCCGTGTCACGCTCGGCGGCCCGTCCCTGGCCGCGTTCGCGCTCGCCGGTCCCGACCAGCAGGTGAAGCTGTTCTTCCCCCGCACGGAGGGCATCGAGCCGGTCCTGCCCGCCGTCGGGGCGGACGGGGACGTGATGCGGTGGTACGCGGCCTACGCGGCGATCCCGGAGGCCGAGAGGCCCTGGATGCGGAGCTACACCATCCGGGCGCACGACCCGGCGGCGGAGACCGTCGACATCGACTTCCACCTGCACGGGAACGGTGGCGGCGACGGCGAGGGGCCGGCGACCCGCTGGGCGCGGTCCGCTCGGGCCGGTGACCCGCTGGGCGTGTTCGGTCCGTCGGCCGCCTTCGCGGTGCCTTTCGACGCCGGCGCTCACGACTGGACCCTCCTGTACGCCGACGCCTGCGCGGTGCCCGCCCTCGCCACGGTCGTCGCGGTGCTCCCAGCGGGCCGGCGGGCCCTCGCGTACGTCCAGGTCGACGACCCCGCCGACGTACAGCCCCTGCCGACGGCCGGAGACCTCACCGTGCGGCTGCTGCCCCACGACGCGTCGCCCGCCGACGCCGTACGCGCCGGGGCGCTGCCGCCCGGCAGCCCCTCCGTCTGGCTCGCGGGCGAGGCGTCCGCGGTCCGCGGGCTGCGGCGGCACCTCGTGGAGGAGCGCGGCATCGACCGCCGCTCGGTGCACTTCACCGGTTACTGGCGCCGCCGCCTGTCCCAGGACGACGCCCCGACCGCCGAGGACCTCACCGAGGCCCGGGAGCGTCTGGCGGAAGGCTGAACAGGGCGGGGCGGTCAGGGTCAGATCCCCCGTCGGGACGTGACGCGGGACGGATCACCGTCCGGCATCGGGGTTCTCCTCCGGTCCCCGGACGCGGGCCGCGGCGGTGCCGAGGGAGAGCTTCGTGCCCTCCTCGTGGTGGTGGGTGTACGCGGCCGGGGAGAGGCGCTCGCGGAGCGCCTCCTCGGCGCCTGCGCGGATCGCCGCCTCCGTCTGCGCGGCGAAGGAGCGGAAACCGCCGGCGGTCACGGGGCCGATGTGCGTGTCGTACGCGCCGAGGAGCCTGGCGCCGGTCTCGGCGTCACCCGGGCCGCCCCGGCCGGCGAGGGCCCAGGCGGCCGTCGCGCACTGGGAGACGACGAGGTAGGGGGCGACGAGGTGGGCGAGCGTCTCCAGGTCGGCGACGGCACGGGCCAGGCGCTCCAGGGCCCGGTCGTGGGCGCCGTCCAGGCAGTCGAGCCACGCCCACATGCCGCCGAGGAGGCCCCAGAAGAGCGCCGGGGTGTGCGCGCCGAACTCGCCCTCCAGTCGGGTGAGCTGGGCACGGGCCAGGGCCGGACGCCCGGTGCGGCCGTAGCGCTGGGCGAGGAGCATCCGGCCGGGACCGGCGGTCTCGGACCCCCACTCGCCGGCCTCGTCGGCGGCCTCGGCCAGGAGCCGTTCGGCCGCCTCGTCCCCGGGGCGGAGCCGGAGCCGTACGGCGGCCAGGCGCGCCCTGAACAGCGGCACCTGGGAGCGCGCGCCCACGAGGGCGGCGGCGTGCGTGGCCCGCTCGAAGTCGGCGGCGGCCTCGGTGAGCCGGCCGGCGCGCTCGTACGTCTCGCCCCGCGCCGAGAGGCACTCCGCGATGCCCCAGGCGTCCTCGGCGGCCTCGAAGAGGGCGAGTGCCTCGTCGGCGTCCGCGGGGCCGTGACCGACGAGCTTGCCCCGCATGAGGAGGGCGAAGCCGAGGTCCCAGCCGGTCCCGTGGTCGCGGCAGGCCTCGACGACCAGTGTCAGGGCCTCGTCGAGGCCGGCCAGGTCGCCCGTCATCAGCCGGGCGAAGAACCACATCGTCCCCGGCTGGCGGCAGGTCTGCGGGAGGCCGGGACGGTACGCGGCGACGAGGGCGGCGAGCCGGGCGCGGGTCTCGGGCCGTTCGAGGGCGGTGGCGCCCTCGCCGCCCTCGGCCGCGAGGGCGTAGAGCCGGACTCCCCGACGGGCTTCCTGGAGCCGCTCGCCGGTCCAGGGCGGCGGGACGTCGGCGCAGCGGCCGTCGAAGGGTCCGGCGGGGCGGACGGGCTCCTGGAACGGGTCCGGGCCGAGCCGGGCGGCGGTCGCCGCCCAGGTCCGGGCGTCCGTCTGGTGGTTCCGCAGCTGCCAGAACCAGCTCAGGGAGTGGACGAGGCAGAGCGCCTCCTGCTCGTCGCCGAGCGCCACGGCGGTCCGGAGCGCGGTCCGGAGGTTGCCGTGCTCGCGCTCCAGGACGGCGATGGCGGCGACCTGTCCGGCGCCGCGGAGCTCGGGATCGGTACGACGCGCCAGCTCGCGGTAGTACGCCAGATGCCGCCGCTCCGTCGCCG